>JAFQWY010000103.1 GCA_017407225.1 Clostridia bacterium
ATTAATGGAGGTGATTATTTTTGAGTGATAACGAAAAGCCCTCTTTATGGGTGCGTTGTCCGACTTGCGGAAGCAAAACGAGAACAAAAGTATATGAGGATACCGTACTGATCAAATTCCCCCTGTACTGTCCGAAATGCAAAACAGAAATATTGATAGACGTTGTAAAACTAAAAATGGTCATAAGCAAATGAGCCAGACACATTAAGATGCAGAGCCAGCTTTCCCATTCATTGAAATGGAGAAGCTGGCTCTGTTTTTTGGTTCATTCGATAGGCGTTGCGTTTTTGTTGCGGAGAGCGTTCAGAATTGACTGGAATACAGGGATGAGGAATGCTGCTTCCTCTTCACTGCAATCTTCGATCAGCAGTCTCAGCTGACGGAGCTCCGGTGTCTCTCTCCGCATTTCCGGGTTGAAAATTTCCCGTGCATCAATTTTTAAAGTGCGCACCAGAGGGTAGAGAACTTCCATTTTCGGATTTCCTTTATAGTTCTCAATGTTCAGTACAGTACGTACGTCAACGTCTGCCGCCTCTGCTACTTCGCTTTGAGTTAAGTCAAGTCTCCCGCGTGCGCGCTTTACTGCATCACCTAATGGATGAGTATAATCTGGCATTGCAATTCACCTCACATATATTTTACAATACACTTTATTTCCGGTAAATTCGACACGATTCACCTCTTACGTGTAATGTAATGCATAATGTGGGTGTAATAACATTTCTTATATAATTCTATAGAACAGCACAAAAACAATGTATCTGTACAAGCCCTTTTACGAGTGTATCTGTACTGCAGTTCACCTGCATCCGGATGCACCTCATATCTCAAAGAAATACACGGAGGAACAAAACGATGGTCTGTGACCTTTTTGAATTTGCTTACATTCCCAACTGGTACTTACAGCTTGATGATCTGGCGGAGATGGCTCTGCCGGAACCCTGGAGATTCCGCGACAGCGATTATTCATACAAAAATACAGATAATCCGATTCTGGAACGGTATCTTCAATGTACTTTCCGCAAACTGGCGGTGGATTACAACAATGAGCCTGACAAAGACAAGAAGCAGAAAATCTTTTACTTTGAAAACGAATTTTCCTGCTTCAATACAGGGTTGTATACCCGTCAATATAAAGAAATTTATGCTTGCTTTAAGCGAAACCATAAAACAGACACTATGCTTCGCTGGTATTTCCGGGGATTTGCGGATGAATGTTCACCGCTGCTGCGCTACGTTTCCTGTCTTCCGGAAAGACCTCTCAGTATATTGCCGCTGCACGGCATTCATTACTTTCCGGATCATCCGATACGGGTGAACATAGATCATATTCTTGGAGATTACGCCAATGTAGAGCGTCTGCCGGAGTCCATCCGTGAAGCACGGAATCTCCCGCTTCTTCTGGAAACAGCGGTGGAACTAGCACGGCGGCAGGCGATCATTGTGCCGAGCATTGTCGTACCTCAGATTTATCAGCAGCGTGTACAGTATCTGCTTCCGCTGTGTCTGACGGACATGGAGAATCCCGATCTTGCCATGACTCTCTGCGAAATGGATGGCTATTACATAGGCAGTACCTGTCTTACGTTACAGATGGCATATCTGAATGCCCGACTTCTGGCGCGTCCGACGGCTCCTTGGCTTGTTTCGCTTGTGGAAGAATGATCCGGACTGAGAGAGGTCAACCCGCCGAACATATGGCGTTTTGATATAATTTTATTTTAATGAATGAAGCCCGATGGGGCGGCACTGAGGTGTCGTTCTGTCGGGCTTTTTTCTGTTTGCATCTGAGTGCCGAACCGCTGGGCTTCCGAAAGGAGAACAGCATGAAAATTCGGTACCAGTTTGTAAACGGAGATGTCTCTGAAATTGAGGTAGATGATACCCTCGGGGAGGTTCTGCTGGATTTGGATCGGCAGGAATACAACAACAATCGCAAAGAAAGCCGCCGTCACTATTCGCTTGAATCCCGTATCTACGAAGGTGAAGATTACGGATCAGAAGATGAAATTCTCAGCCGCTTTGCTGACTTGGAGTCCATCCGATCCGCAATGCGGGAACTGACTCCTCGTCAGCGCATCTGTGTGTATGCCTACTTCTTTGACGGAAAGAAGTACACGGAGATTGCCCGTGAACTGGGGATTCATGAATCCACTGTGCGGGAATCTGTCCGCAGTGCGCTGAAAAAACTTGAAAAATATTTGCGCTGATACCCCCGATTTCTCCTTCCCTCGTGGCTGTATGGTGAGGAGCAATATTCACCCTCCTCGGAAAGGAAGAAAATCATGAAACACAATCTGAAAATCCGTGTTTCCAACGACACACAAACCGGCGGCATTGTACGGTACAGAAATGTAACTCTGCGTGAAAAGATGCTGACCAGACTGTTTGGAAAAAAGGAAAAGGTGATGATTCTGATCCCCGGCAGAACCGTTGAATCTCTCTCCATTACCGAAATTCCGGAAGGAGGGATCGTCGTTGAGTAAAGTTCAGCTGCTGTTGGATGTCATTGTCAACTTGCGTTCACTGGCGGACAGTATTGAAGCGGTCGCAAATGCAATTACGGAGAATGAACATCCAGCCCATGAATCTCAGGAAACTGTAGAAACAGAAAATCCTGCAAAAACAACGGTCACATTGGAGCAGGTTAGAGCAGTGCTGGCGGAAAAGTCCCATGACGGCTTCACCGCAGAAATCCGCTCCCTTCTCCAGAAGCATGGTGCGGACAAACTGTCCCTCATCGATCCGTCCAAGTACGAATCCCTCATGAAGGATGCGGAGGCACTCGGCAATGGGTAAGCACGCACTGCTGTCCGCGTCCTCGTCCCACCGCTGGCTGAACTGCTCACCTTCGGCTCGTCTGGAACAGGAATTCGACGATACCGAATCCACTGCCGCAGCTGAAGGAACTGCCGCACACGCCCTTTGCGAACACAAGCTGAAGAAGGTACTCAAGCGGCGATCCAAGAAACCGGTCAGTGAATATGACTGCGACGAAATGGACGCCTACACCGACGATTATGTGGAATTCGTCATGGAAGCCATAGGGGAAGCAAAGCAAACCTGTTCCGATCCGCTCGTCCTCATCGAACAGCGGCTGGACTTCTCCTGTTATGTACCGGAGGGGTTCGGTACCGGCGACTGCGTGATTGTAGCGGACGGTCTGCTCCACATCATCGACTTCAAATACGGTCAGGGTGTTCTGGTGGAAGCCGAAGAAAATCCGCAGATGATGCTGTACGCGCTCGGCGCACTCAGGCTGTTCGATGCTCTCTACGACATCGAAGAAATCTCCATGACGATCTATCAACCTCGTCGGGACAACATATCCACTTGGACGATCACCGTAGACGATCCGCTGTCGTGGACGGAAAACGTACTGAAGCCGAGAGCCGAACTTGCCTTCCGTGGAGAGGGAGACTACATACCCGGCAGTTGGTGTACCTTCTGCAAGGCGGCGGTCAAGTGCCGTGCCAGAGCCGAAGCCAAGCTGCAGCTTGCCCGATACAAGTTCGCTATGCCGCCTCTGCTAACGGATACGGAGATTGAGGACATCCTCCTGAAACTGGATGACCTCACGAAATGGGCGAACGAAATCCAGGCGTACGCGCAGGATGCCGCCATCAATCACGGCAAGGTGTGGCACGGTTTCAAGCTGGTCGAAAGCACCACCAAACGGAAATATGCCGATGAAAATGCTGTCATCGAAGCCGCCAATGCTGCCGGATACACGGATATCTTTAAGAAAAGCCTGATTCCCATCACGGAGATGGAGAAGCTCATGGGCAAGAAAAACTTCGCCGCCATTCTCGGCAGTCTGGTCGAGAAACCACATGGCAAGCCGACCCTTGTTCCCGCATCGGACAAGCGTCCGGCAATCATAACAGACGATGCAAAATCTGAATTTACCGAAATTATGGAGGAATAAAAATTATGTCTACTACTATCAAGAATCCCACCAAGGTCGTTACCGGAATCGTTCGTCTCAGCTACGCAAACGTATGGGAAGCCGTAGCTATCAACGATGGTAAGCCGAAATTCAGCGTATCTCTCATCATCCCGAAGTCCGACACCAAGACCGTCGATGCCATCAACGCTGCTATTGATGCCGCCATCAAGGAAGGTGCGGCGAAATTCGGCGGCAAGATTCCGAACAAGGCAGCTCTGAAGCTCCCGCTCCGTGACGGCGATGTCGAGCGTGAGGATGACGAAGCCTACAAGAATGCCTACTTCGTCAATGCCAACAGTACCACCGCTCCGCAGATTGTTGACCGCTCGGTTCAGCCGATCCTCGACCGAAGTGAAGTTTATTCCGGCTGTTACGCCCGTGTGAGCATCAATTTCTATGCGTTCAACTCCAATGGCAATCGTGGAATCGCCTGCGGTCTCGGCAACATACAGAAGATCCGCGACGGCGAACCTCTCAGCGGCAGAACTTCCGCAGCGGATGACTTCACCGCCGAAGGTGACGATGACTTTCTCGCATGAGAAACCTGTCCATTGATATCGAAACCTACAGCAGTGCGGACCTCGCCAAAAGCGGGGTCTACCGCTACTGCGAATCGCCGGATTTCCGGATACTGCTGTTTGCGTATTCGGTAGACGGCAGTCCGGTTCGGGTGGTTGATCTGGAATGCGGAGAAACGATTCCAAACGATATTCTGTCTGTACTGACCGACCCATCCGTCCTCAAGTGGGCATTCAACGCACAATTTGAGCGAATCTGTCTGTCGCGGTACTTAGGGTACCCTGTCGGACACTATCTCACACCATCGGATTGGCG
>JAFQWY010000104.1 GCA_017407225.1 Clostridia bacterium
AGTTCAATAGGGTAAACCTTAATGGTGAAATAAAAAACAGGCTCAATAGGGTCGAAAAACATGATTATGATCGTTCATCCGATCACATTCAGTTTACCGAACCCTATTGAGCTTTATTTTCTTTAATTAATTTTTCTTATCGTAATACTGAGCCTGTGCATACCACAGCTCCCGGTACAAACCATCAGCTTCTACCAGCGAATCATGGCTGCCCATTTGCACAACCTGCCCATTGTCGAACACGGCGATTTCGTCGCAGAACCGGCAGGAGGACAGACGATGGCTGATGTAGATTGCTGTGCGGTCACCCACAATGTCGTTAAACTTGGAATAAATCTCCGCTTCCGCAATGGGGTCAAGTGCCGCTGTGGGTTCGTCAAGTATGATGAATGGCGAATCCTTATACAGCGCACGGGCAAGAGCAATCTTCTGTGCTTCACCGCCGGAAATATTGATGCCATCGTCACTGCGGTCTTTGTACAGGTAGGTTTCCAGACCGGCCTCCATTTCCGCCAGCCGTTCGCCGAAGCCTGCCTTCACCAGACAATCCTTCGCCCGGTCCGCATCATACTGTTCCGCAGATGCTACATTCTGTCCGATGGTATAGGGGAACAGCTTAAAATCCTGGAAGACCACGGAGAAAAGATCCATATAGTCATGGTAATCGTATTTGCGGATGTCAATGCCGTTGAGAAGAATTTCTCCCTCAGTCGGGTCATACAGACGGCACAGGAGCTTGATAAAGGTAGTTTTGCCCGAACCGTTCTTTCCCACAACTGCAAGCTGCTGTCCGATCCGGAACTGCATGGACACATTCCGCAGTGCCCAGATATCTGTGCCGGGATACTTGAAGGATACATTACGGAATTCGACGGTGTATTTATTATCGGAACGCTTTTCCGTTGTCAGAGAACCCTGATACATGACATTGGGAAGATCCATGTATTCAAAGAACAGCTTGACAAACGGTGCATTATTGCGGATATCACCCCAGATGGACAGGAATATCCCGACGCTTCCGGCAATATTCGACACTGCACCGATGTACTGGGTGATCCCGCCAACACCAAATGCACCTGCCCATGCTTTCAGACAGATGTACAGGTAAATTATCAGCGTGAAGATGTGAGAAACGGTGCCGGATGCCATATTCAGAACGCCTACTTTACCGCGGCTTAGGTTGGCAAAATATCCGTGCGAGCTGAACAGCCCATGCTTGTCAAGGCTGTGCGTCATGCAGATTCTGTCAATCCGGTACATACGCATATTGGCAGCGGCACTCTTGTCGTACCCCATGAATCCAAACCATCCGAACAGACGATTGGTAAGATTGTGATTCCCGCTGTTTTTTGCATAATATGTACCGACTTTGTTGCTGATGAGGGAGGACACACAGGGAATAGCGACCATGACAGCGATGATTCCGACGAGAAACAGCGGATTATTCAGAATTGTCCATCTGCCTGCACTTTCTGGTACACGGCTGGTAAAGAGAGTGACAGTCAGTACAATGCCACCCAAAATTGAAAAAATAGGAGAAATAATGGAATTCAAGTTTCTCCGAATCTTAAAGAGTCCCCAACCACCGC
>JAFQWY010000105.1 GCA_017407225.1 Clostridia bacterium
GAATCCTCCGTCCGGCACGCGCTTTTTTCGTTTCTCCCGTCTCTTTAGCGGCAATCTGTGCGGGCAGGTACCCGATCAGCCATCCGGCACCGAGCAGGAGCGCGAAGAATACGCCGAAATAGAAGATAATCCCGCCACCGTTCAGCCACCATTTCTGCATCCGGAACGGAAACGGCAGGAACACGAACAGAAGAAGCACGTCAGCCGCCAGTACCCACCATGTCTGTACACCGGCTGTCATGCACGCGAGGCAGGCGAACAGTCCCGCCAGCGGAAACAGAACAGACCAGAGAAGCGCCGCGTCATCCCGGTAAATCTCAAACAGTGCGGCGGCGAGTGCACCGACGGAGAGGATGGAGAACAAAACTGCCGGAATTCGCTTTCGTATGAACATGATAACATCCTTTCGATCAGAGTCCGTACCCTGATTGTATCATCCGGTTATGCTTCCGTCAAGATATCCGGTATTTTTTTCATCGGATTCTCATGCAAAAACGCAACGTCCGAGCGTAACACCCGTTCGATGCGTTCTTTTTTCACTTTTTGATCCACGTGCGCGGACTGAGCAGAATGAGCATCGGATAAATCTCCAGTCTGCCGAACAGCATGGCAAGCGACAGAAGCACCGTCGCGCTGTCACTGTAGGCGGCATAGCTCGACATCGGTCCGACACCCGCCAGTCCGGGACCGACATTGTTGAAGCACGCTACCGCAGCGGAGAAATTCGTTTCTATGTCGAACGGTTCAAAGGACAGGCAGAGGAACACAGCCGCGATACAGAGCGCGTATAAAGCAAAATAGACGCCTACGCCGTGCCGGGTCTGCTCTTCCAGTTTTTTGCTTTCAAAGCGGACGTTTGCCACTTCACGCGGATGGATCAGCCGTTTCAGTTCACAGCGGATACTCTTCACGAGAATCACTGCACGGGAAACCTTCATCCCGCCCGCTGTCGAACCCGCACATCCGCCCATAAACATGAGCAGAAGCAGGATTGTCTTCGACAGTCCCGGCCAGAGGTTGAAGTCAACGGTCGAATACCCCGTAGTCGTAATAATGGACGCCACCTGGAATGCCGCGTACCGCACGGAATCTGCCGCTGTTCCCACCATGGGATAGATATTGAACGCAATCAGCGTACTTGCCGCCGCGACGACACCCAGATACACCCACAATTCCTCACTGCGGACAGCATCCTTCCACTTTTTGATGAGTATGAGGTAATAAAGATTGAAGTTCACGCCGAAAAGGAGCATGAAAATTGTGATCACCCACTGGTGGTACGCGGAATATCCCGCCAGCCCGTTTGACTTGATCCCGAAGCCGCCCGTTCCGGCAGTCCCAAGCGAATGGATAATCGAATCAAAGACCGGCATACCGCCGATGATGTGCAGCAGAATCTGCACGCACGTCATGACGATATAGATCAGATACAGAATTTTCGCCGTATTGCGCACCCGGGGAACAATGCGTTCCACAATCGGTCCGGGCATTTCCGCACGCATGATATGGATCGAACGTCCGGTGGAGTCGGAGAAAATCGCCATCATCAGCACCAGAATTCCCATGCCGCCGATCCAGTGCGTAAAGCTGCGCCAGAACAGGCATCCGTGGCTCATGGCTTCCACATCGGTCAGAATCGACGCGCCCGTGGTGGTAAATCCGCTGACAGTTTCAAAGTATGCGTCGATATAGGAGGGGATATCCCCCGAGAGAACAAACGGAAGCGCACCGATCGCGGACATAAAGAGCCACGCGGAAGCCGTAATGATGAAGCCTTCGCGTGCGTAAATCGTGGCGTCCGCTTTTTTTGTCGGGATCGTCATCAGAAAGGCGATCAGAAGCGCACCTGCCATCGTAATCAAAAACGCCAGTGCGGTTCTGTCTTCCCCATAGCAGAGCGCTGTTGCCAGCGGCAGGGCAAGAAGCACCCCTTCGAGCTTGATAAGCTGTCCGAGGGTATAGAGAATTCGTCTGATATTCATACCGCCCTCACTTTACGATATCGGCAAGGTCAGCCAGACGCTGGTTTGCCGCTAGAACAACCACACGGTCACCGGGCATAATGCAGTCTTCACCGCCGGGGACGATGGATCTGCGCCCGCGTGTAATGCCGGCGATGAGAATACCGGGTTTGCGGCTTAGTTCCCGCAGAGGAACACCGGTCAGTTCCGGTACTGCCTGCCGCACATGGAATTCGAGTGCTTCCACCTGTCCGTCCATGAGCTTATAAAGCGTTTCCACATGACTGCCGCGGGAATTTTCCAGTGCGCGCGCATACTGCACCAGCACATCCGCGATGATCTGCCGCGGTGAAACGATGCAGTCCAGTCCGAGCTTTTCCGCCATAGCGGACAGTTCCGGACGGTTTGTTTTGGCGATAACCTTCGGCACATTCTGCGACATGGCGTAAATGGCGAGAAGGATGTTCTGCTCGTCCATGCCGGTCAGCGTCAGAAAAGCGTCCGTGGAACGGATGCCTTCCTCGTTGAGAAGTTCCTGCTGGGCACCGTCACCGTGGATAATCACGGAGTCGGGCAGCGTTTCCGTCAGTTCCTCCGCTGTTTTCACGTTTTTCTCGATGATTTTGACCGATGCGTTTGATTCGAGCATTTTCGCAAGATAGTATGCGGTTTTGCTTCCGCCGAGAATCATGACATTCTTGATTTTTTTCTGCACAAGACCGATCTGGCGCAGGAATTTCTGAATTTCATTCGGCGACGCGGTCAGAGCAATCTTGTCCCCGCTTTTCAGAACGAAATCACCGCCGGGGATGTAGACTTCCTCGCTGCGCTGGACAATACAGATGAGGACGCGCGTTTTGTAGCGGTTCCGCAGTTCAGCCAGACTGATGCCGTCAAGGACGCTGTTTTCCTTGAGACGCAGTTCCACCATTTCAAAGCTGCGTCCGCTGAACGTCTCCACTTTTGCCACGGAAGGCATATTGAGAATGTTGTATAAATCCTTCGCCGCAAGCAGTTCGGGATTGATCGCCATGGAAAGCCCCAGTTCACGCTTCATGAAGCCGAGGGATTCGTCGTTGTATTCGGGATTGCGGATCCGGGCAATGTTATGCGCCGCACCCATCCGTCCCGCAAGGAAGCAGGAGAGCATATTCAGCTCGTCCGATCCCGTTGCGGCGATGAACAGCTCCGCATTCTCAACACCGGCGGTTTCCAGCGTTTCGCAGTCCGCGCCGTTGCCGCAGACCCCCATCACATCATAAATATTTGTCATTTCCGACACAACGGCGGGATCGCTGTCCAGTGCAATGACATCGTGTCCCTCCGCAGCGAGATTTGCGAGAATCGTCGAACCGATCTTCCCGCATCCGTTTACAACAATTTTCATCGGGCTTCTCCCTTTTGGAATCAAAACAAGGCCGCATCCGCCGTTTCCCTGATGGAAAAACGGGGACATTCTGTATAATGTTTCATTATAGCACGGAAATGTGTGCAAGTCAACTGTGAGAGCGGAATGAAAGTTTGTATTCACGTGATTTTTTACAAACCTGCATAAATTTGATCACAAAACACTCCGGTTCTCTGCGAGGCAAGCATAAAGGATACAGATAATTATCAGCACACAGCGGAAAGATTATGCCGCTCAGAATCACTTACCGAAACGAGTATCGCAGCCAGACAAACAGGTAATCGGCAAGTCATCTCATATCAAAATTCCGATTCATGCGCAATTCTTCTATTACCATGATTTGCTGTTCAGTGAAGAGGTTCTCTGATCATGATAAAACCGTATGGCTGCATGGTGAAACAGGAGGATCCATTTCGTTCCGTTCCGTATGCAAGAATCGTTTCAATGTCTTCCGTCGGGACAGCTGTTTTCGTGCGGACAGTTATTTCCTTACCACTGAGATTTCCAAGGAACCAGAGACTGCGTGTTCCGCTGCTCCTCATGAATGACAGGACAGAATCCGGCTGATCCTGATCAAGCCAGATCGTCTTTCCGGTCTGCAGTACGGCATCTTCCGCACGGGCATGATTCAGTGTACGCAGAATTTCCTGTCTTCGCAGGGACTGGTCGGTATCTTTCAGTTCTTCTCTTGGAGTGGGGCTGAAACGTCCCGGATGGAACCGGTTGGCGAACATACTCACTTCTGTGGTGTCGCACAGTTCATTGCCGCAGTAGACCATGGGGATGCCGTCGATGCTGTAATTCAAAACCTGAATCAGATCCATTCCCCGATGTCCCGCAAGACATTCCGCACGCTTCGGCCAGTCGGTAACCGTGTCATGGTTGTCCATATCCCGCAGAATCAGGGCTCCTTCCGGGTAATTATGATTGGTACCGTTCCAGTTTTCAACAAGCGCGGATGCATCTTTCTGACCGCTCAGAACGCCGTATATACATTCGTGCCATGAAAAGCCGTAAACGGCATGAAAAGCAGCGAGCAGGGATTCTCCGCGGGTTCCTTCATTGATCAGAGCCGCATCCGGTTTGACGGCACGGATTCGCCTGCAGCCTTCCGTCCAGAAGTCAAGCGGAACACCGTCGCCCACATCACACCGGAAACCGTCTGCATCCAGAACTACAATGTAGTACACCATATTGCTCCAGAGATACTCCCTCAGTCCGGGGTGATTGAAATCCAGGAGCGGGAAATTCCAGTAACCATTGATAAAACTGCCGTCCATGTTCTGCTTGGCAAATTCCGGATGTATTTTCAGAATTGCGGCATTGGGACCGATATGAAGATAGACCAGATCGAGAATCAGATGCATGCCCAGTCTGTGACATTCCCGGATACATTCCGCCAGATCTTCCATGGTGCCGTATTCTTCATCAATCCGGAAATAGTCGTTCATCCGGTAAGGGTTCTTCGGATTTTGCGTTTCCGAAGCCTTCTGACGTTTGCTCCAGTTGTCACGGTTTTCGGAATCATCTTCTTCAAAAATCGGACAAAGATAGATGGTGCCGAATCCCAGATCCGCCAGAAACGGAAGTTCTTTTGTTACAGCAGAAACAGTTCCTTCTGCCGAAAACGTGCGGGGATTGATCTGATAGATCCCGCCTGATGTCAGCCATGCCGGCGCGGATAATGCTTTCTGAATCATGATTGTTTCCTCCTGATCGATTCGTTGCTGTTCAGAATGGGCGTGTCGCAAATTACACTTTTCAATGTAAATGCGACACGCCCAATGCTTATATTTTTTGTTTTTCAATAACAGCCCGTGTTTTCCGGTTTACAATCATGCGGGTATGTTTTCTGCCGCATGATCTATGTTCTCGTTGTTTCTTATGATGTGTTAGTGCTTGTTTTACGAAATGAAAAGAAAAATCCTTCAAATCTTTGGTGATTACTCACTAAATCTGAAGGATTTTTTCACTCCCCCAACTGGACTCGAACCAGTGACACCCTGATTAACAGTCAGGTGCTCTACCGACTGAGCTATGGAGGAATATAATGAGAGGTTAGATTTGCATCTAACCTCCGTCGTCTA
>JAFQWY010000106.1 GCA_017407225.1 Clostridia bacterium
AAGATCCAGCACAGTCGGGAACAGGTCGCAGTGGGTGGCGTTCTTCTTTGCGGTGATACCCGTGTTTTTCAGGAAAGGTGCACGGATTATAAACGGAACCTTCACGGATGTGTCGTACATATTGGGCGGATAGGTACCGTTACCCTTACCCCAGATGCCGTGATGTCCCATGTTCATACCGTTGTCCGCCGTGAAGATGACCACGGTGTTTTCCGCCAGTCCGTCACGCTCCAGCTTGTGGAGCAGCCGTCCGATGTTGGCATCCATGGCGGTAATGGCCGCATAGTACCCGGTCAGATTTTCACGTCGGCGTTCGGGAGTATCGCCCATCGGCGCACTGCAGATCTGCTTTTCATGAACCGGCAGATCCGGTGTTGCGGTGAAGTCACAATCCCGGTACAGATCCAGATATTCCCGGGGATGGTTTTCCGGTGTCCACGGTGAATGTGGTGCGGTATAGTGTACCTGCAGGCAGAAGGGTGCATCCTCTTTCTCCAGCAGATTCAGATATTCCAGAGCCTTGTCTGTGATCATATCGGTCACATATTCATGGCAGAAGGTGAACCGTCCGTTCTCAAAGAAATCCGGTGCATAATAAGCGCATCCGCCGCCGGAGATGGTGAACCACTTTTCAAATCCCTCTTTGGCGTGTTCCTGATTGCCAAGATGCCACTTTCCGCTGAGAGCACAGCGGTATCCGCTCTTCGCAAGCTCGGCAATATAGGACGGATGCCCGGCAAGGTATTCGATGCCGATGTCGTGGGACTGAAAATGGGGGTGATCCTTCATATAGGGGTGGTCGTCCGCATTGACGTTCCCGCGGCACAGCCAGTCCTGCACACCGTGGCACGAGGGCATCTCCCCTGTCAGAATGGATGCCCGTGCGGGAGAGCAGACCGGGGATGCACAGTAGAAATTCTCGAACCGCACGCCATCTTCCGCCAGACGGTCCAGATTGGGCGTGATGATGTCCGTATTTCCGGCACACCTCATAGCCCATGCGCCCTGGTCATCGCTCAGGATAAACAGAATATTCGGTTTCATGGCAAGTCCTCCCGATATCAGATGCACCGGATGAACTCATCCATATTCCGTACTTCCGAGGTTACCGTGTGGGCATCTTTTCCGAGGATATCATCACTGAGATAATCCGCTTCGATGCCGCCGGAGCGGAGACGGGTCAGATATACCGCCGCATCCTCCACTCGCTTGAAGGATTTCTCCATGGTACAGGGGAAAGTCAGAGGGCGGATCCCAGTCGGTTTGCTGACCGCTTCCACGATTTTTCCACGGATATCTGCAAACAGCTCCTCATTGTCACGGAAAACTGCCTGATTGCGGGAAAGCTCGGTCTTGGTCACCACGGTCACGATGCCTTCCACGGCGCGCTGTGCCTGGGAGCAGGCGATATCCCCGCCGCAGAAGAAACAGGACGGAATTCCGTGGGATGCGGCAATGGCGGAATCCATGTCCACTTCGCCGATGTATCTGCCGTTCAGCTTATAGAACTGCACGGTTTTGCTGCTCATGGTGTGGGCAAGTACACCGCCGAGGGTTCCTTCCATGGCGTGGTAGCCGAAGAAACACACGCAGTCATAAGCACCTGCGGCAAAGTTCAGACGAGGACCTTTCGGCTCCTCCACGGTAATCCGCTGATCCAGATCCGAAAGCTCGATGTTTTTGCTGCCGCCGTGGTTGTCCCACAGTCCAACGATTTCGGCACCGGCCGTAAAAAGGGCATCTGCCGCCGCATTCAGTTCCCGTGCTGCCTGACGTCTGGCAATTTCCCACTGTTCCGTTCCCTTTGTGAGACCTTCGTAGGGTACGCCGACTACATTGTTGATCCCTTCCAGATCACACAGCAGTAAAATTCGTTTGTACATTCCGTTTTCCTCCCGAATGTTTGGTATAACTTCATTTTATCACAGAAATTCAAAAATTTCAATAGAGAAAAATAACGGTTGCAATCCCGTCCGATCCATGCTATAATCGTATTGCAGTCCAAATCAAATCAATGCTCTGAAGGAGGTCATGTCATGAGAAAAATTATCACCACCAAAGCCGGAGAACTGATCGATTTCGATACGTTTTTTGAAGAATCCCTGACTCTCGGCGATACCCCTGCCGCAGATAAAGTGGGACGCATCGAAAAAGTCGAATACACCACAGATGTATATGACGACGGAATCACCTATCCCAAGTACTGCATAGTATACCTCCCCTACTGCTACGATCCCAATGATAAAGCCAGAAAGTACAATGTTCTGTATTATCAGCACGGCAACACCTGTGAACCCGAAATCTTTGCACTGCCCGAAAACCAGAAATTCTTCGACAATCTCTTCGCATCCGGTGAAATCGATCCCTGCATCATCGTTTCCACCACCTACTACTTCGACATTGAAAAAGACAAGGAAGAGCGGAAACGCAGCGGCATGGTTCCGGCAGGCGACGGCGGATGGCCTCATTCGAAAGGCAATTTCTATCGCGAAGTGGTGGAAAACATCATCCCCGCAGTGGAAATGCGGTACAACACCTGGCTGACCGATCCCTCACGTGAAGGCATCAGAGCTACCCGGGATCACCGTGCATTCAGCGGTTACTCCAGAGGCAGTGTTGCCACATGGAAAATCTTCCACTACGATTTTGAATATTTCCGCTGGTACGCTCCCATGAGCTGCCACACCACAGCCGATCACGCTATCCGCGAACCCATCACTCAGGAGGAAGTGATCGCCTATCTGCGTCAGCCTGTTCTGGAACATCCTGATCTGCCTTTCTTTATTTATGCATCCAACGGATACCCCCGCGACATCGGCATAATGACGGAACAGATGAAATATATCACCAAAGCGGACGGTTTTTCCTTCGGCACCGATCCCAAAGTTAACAACATCTATTTCACCATCTCCAATTTCTACCACTCGGACATTCTGGTCCCCCACTACTATTACAATTCCCTCAAGGTTCTGTTCAAGCTGTAACGAATTTCATATCTTCAGGAGAAACATCATGAAAATAGGATTGATTGTACGTCATGCCGGCGACATTGCCAATGAACTGACCAAGGTGCAAAACTTCGGTTTTGACTGCTGTCAGATTCAGTGCTGGCAGCCGGATCTGCTGACAGACGAAAATGCTGATCTGATCCGCGGTCTGCTTGCCGAAAAGGGCATCATCTGCTCCACCTTCTGGTGCGGATGGTCCGGTCCCAGAGTCTGGAATTTTTATGAAGGTCCCAAGACGCTCGGTCTGATCCCGGAAGAATACCGTGCACAGCGAGTGGAAGATCTGAAGAGGGGAGCGGAGTTTGCCGCACGGATGGGCGCATCCCAGATGGCAACCCATGCAGGCTTCCTGCCCGAGGATCCCAATTCTCCTCTGTACGCTCCCGTCGTGGATGCACTGAGAGAAATCGCCGTCCACGCACAGAGTCTGGGCATCAAGCTCCTGTTTGAAACCGGTCAGGAAACTCCCACTACGCTCAAGCGCGTCATGGACGACATCGGCACCGGAAATCTTGGCATCAACTACGACCCTGCCAACCTCCTGCTTTACGGCAAGGCAAATCCCACGGACGCCCTCTCCATTCTCGGCCCTTATATCTGTGATGTCCACGCCAAGGACGGGCTGTATCCCACCGCCGGCAAGTCATTGGGACATGAAACCCGGATGGGAGACGGTCTGGTGGATTTTGCCGCCATCATCGGTTATCTGAAAAACCGCGGCTATGACGGAGCCATTACCATCGAGAGAGAAATCAGCGGAGAAAAGCAGATCGAAGACATCCGTCACGCAAAGGAACTGCTGAGTCCCCTGATCGGATAAGGAGTGCTTATGAAAATCACATCACTGGAAGTTCTCGGCAAACTGCCGGATCCGTTTACCTTTGAAGACGGTCGGAAAGTCCTTTCCGTTTCCGACTGGGAAGAACGCCGCAAGGAACTGATTCCTACCGTTATTGACATGCAGTACGGTCAGATCCTGCCCCAGCCGGAGATTCTGGAAATCGATCCTCTGTGCGTACCCAACACCGCCGGACGGATGAACATCTGGCGGATCACAACGGGTACAAAAGCAAAACCTGTTTCCTATACCATCTACGCCCACAAGCCTGCCGGTCAGGGTCCCTATCCCATCGTGATCGACGGTGACCTGTGCTACGGCTGTATGCAGAATCCGGAAATCGCAAAGAAATTCACAGACCGGGGCATCATGCTTGTCACCTTCAACCGCTGTGAAATTGTTCCGGACATCCGCAATCCCAAGCGCACCGGTAATCTTTACGAAACCTATTCCGATCTGGAATTCGGTGCTCTGATGGCGTGGGCATGGGGATTCAGCCGTACGCTGGATGCTGTGATTCAGCTGGGTCTGGCGGATCTGTCCTGTATTGCCTTCACCGGACTTTCCAGAGGCGGAAAAACCGCTCTGCTTGCCGGTGTTCTCGATGAACGTGCCACTATCGTCAATCCCGAAGGCTCCGGATGCGGCGGTTCGGGCTGTTACCGGATTCACATGAAAGCCATTGAGGAAAACGGTCAGGAGCGGCGCAGCGAAGAGCTGAAGGATATCATCAATGCGTTCCCCGACTGGTTCTCCCCGAAGCTGAAAGCCTACGAAACCAAAGAAGCCGACCTTCCCTTCGATCAGCATTTTCTCAAGGCTCTGCTGGCTCCCCGTGTATACTTCGACTCCCAGGCACTGAGCGATACCTGGGCAGGCCCGGTGAATACCTGGATGACTGCCGCTGCGGCTCGTGAGGTCTGGAAGCTGTACGGCAAGGAAGAAAACGTGCTCTGGTACTGGAGATCCGGTACACACGCACATATGCCGGAAGATTTTGACATGCTGATTGAGATCATTGAGCATCAGCGTCACGGAAGTGCTTTGTCGGACAAGTTCATGAAGGTTCCCTTCGAAGAACCCGATCTGATCTTCGACTGGCGCTGTCCCGGAACCGTATAAACAAAAGCGGAACTGCCGCATGAAGGAGGTATTCTCCATCGCACGGCAGTTCCGTTGTTTTATTTCAGCCACTGAATGGTTCCGGTCAGACCGGATGCGGTAATCGCCAGATAATCCGAGAATCTGTCGCGAACCGCATTGGCAAGGGTGTTGGACACCTCGATTTCCAGCCGGTTCTCACCGTCCTGCAGAGCATCTGTCAGATCATAACGGTACGGCGGGCAAACGCGGACGCCGAGATCCTTTCCGTTACACCGCAGATGGGCTGTCTGGCCGACATTTCCAAGATCAATGCCTGAGACGTTTTCCGGACGGTCGAATGCGCAGGTATAGCGGATTCTTCCGGAAAACTCGGGCATACAGCGGATATCCGTGATATTCGGCAGTGCGTCCGAGTTTACATTTTCCGCAAACAGCGTGTAGTTTCCAAGATCGGTGTACGCTGCCGTTTCGATCCGGAAAGTTAGATTTGCTCCGCCTGCCGGGATCCATTCTTTCTTCGCCGGCAGAGTGATACCGCATTCCTTTTCCGCAACAACGATCACGGACTGATAGGGAGTCAGCTTCAGGCTCAGCCTGCCGCCGTACAGATCAGCCGTGCAGATTTCGTCATTGAGCAGATCCAGCATGACACATCCGGAACGGTTTTCCATGCCATTCAGCCTGATTTCGGCGGAAACATACTCCGTCACCGATTCATTGACGAACATATACACATCCGCATCACCGCAGCAATAGTGGCAGCAGCGAAGTTTGGGATAGTTTCCCGAAACTTCAATATCCCGTTCGATGAGAGAATCGAGCAAAACCGGCAGTTTTTCCGCCGAAACGTCCCGATCCAGCCGGATCACAGGTACTCCTGCGTCTTTCATGCGGTTCAGTGCGTCTTCCAGCTTTTCCGGAAGAATCTTCGCCGCAGGAACAATCAGGCACTGATAGGTTTCGTTGCCGATCCGGAGTCTGCCGTTGTCAGCTTCTGCACGATATACCCGGCTTCCGCTGTCTTCTGTGAAGCAGTCCGCAGGAAGAATATCGAAATCGATATGATTGTCATACAGAATCTTCGCAGGCACCTGGGTAAGCATTGCATCTCCGTCATAGTTCATCCATTCGGCGTCCCCGTGGTAGAGAATTGCCGCATCCGCCTTATGGATGCCGCCGGTGAGAAGATGAGCTGCACGGCTTCCGTATGCCATCAGCTTTGAGAAGCCTTCAAACTGGGGATCCTTACCGTTTGCACCGAAGTGCGGCGGACAGTCGGGATCCGGGAATGCCGGTGAAAATGCGTGAGGAACGAAATAATTCACGCCGCGCACCAGCAGGTAGTCAAGAAGCCACTTCATGATGGGGGTTCCCTCCGCCCATCCGTAGGCCCCGAAGACTTCACACATGGCACGCCCTTCCGTCTGCAGACCGATATGGGCAAAGGAGGACGCCAGCTTCGCCAGAACATAGTCGAAGAAAGCGGGATCCGCATAGTTGCCGGAGGCACTGCACATATGGGGATAGTCGGACATACCGGGGATAATCTGGTGAAGTACGATGTCAATACCGCTCATGTGCTGACCGTCAAGGGAGCGGAAGTAGTGTCCCGCACTGCATCCCAGACGGGCATGGGCGTTCATGTCTTCAATGATGTGACCGATGTACTGTACGCCGTGAGCCTCGCACCAGTCGCCCAGCTGACGGGTGAAGCAGTCCCGGTACAGTTTTGTTACAGCATCCATGTAGGCGTGGCGGATTTTTCCGGTATCTTCGCCCAGACCGAACCACAGTGCGGGCAGATATGTTTTTGCGTCCAGTCCGGTGGATTCGCTCATCATTGTAATAATCCGGTCATTCCAGGGCAGAGCCAGACCGGGCATCCCCACTCTCTGGTTGTACATCCCGTAGTCATTGCGGTGAGGGCTGTACCAGGAGTTGCCGAGAGAAGGTTCATCGGAGAAAAATCCGGCGATGGTATTGCCGAAATACTTTGCATAATGCTGATAATGGGCTTCGTAGACGGTATCCACAAGGACCTTGACAGACTCCTCGTTCAGCATATCAATATAGTCCGTTCTGCCGGTGCCTTTGCGTGTTTTATAAAGGAAGAAAATCCGCCAGCATCCTTCAGGCACAGAGAACTGCAGGAATTTTCCGGACACACCGTCAGTGAGCCGTATCGGTTCCGGTGCACAGGCCTCGTCCTCTCCCGTTCTGGGATAAGCGTAAACATCCAGCAGAACGTGTTCAGCATTGCCGGAATCAGCGGTCAGAAGAGCATCGGTAAGGGGACCCATGACATCCACATGGCGTTCCACAAGCTGCCATTTTCTGAGATCCGGGTGATTTTTGATCTGACCGACCGCATGACCGGTGGGGAAATGGTCATCGTCCAGAATCCAGACCTTCATTCCGCGCTTTTCCGATTCCGCCAGAATCAGATCCATGTCGCGCCACCAGCCATCGCCGCAGAAATCGCGGTGGGGACGGGATTCCACGCACAGTGCCCGGCATCCGCTTTGATAAATCCGTTCCACTTCTTCGGGAATGGTTTCATAATGATCTCCGTGCTGCCAGTAGAACGGGAGCATATAGTTCTCTTCCCGTCCGTTCAGCACATCCTGCAAACGCTGATACATAAGTGTACCTCCGTGTTATGTAAAATCAGAAATATGTTTATCTGTTTCCGTCATGCGGCTTTATTTCCACAGTTCCCGTTCGATATTGGGAGTAAGCTGGGCAAGCATACCGCCGTCCACAACCAGTTCCGCACCGGTGGTATTCCGCGACTGATCGCTTCCGAAGTACCACGCGGCATTGGCAACGTCTTCAAACTCCGCGATATCTTCGATGGGAGTGTAGTTGGCAAGGCAGTATTTTGCGTTGTTCAGATTGTTTTCCCAGCGATCCGTCTTGATCATACCGGGCAGAACCACATTGGAGCGGATTCCGTACCTGCCCCAGTCCACGGCGAAGGATTTGGACATTGCGAGGATGGCGCTCTTGGAGGAACAGTAGGCGCATCGGTTCTCCGTTACCCGAAGAGCGGAATTGGATCCGATGAATACAATGGATCCCTTCCCTTTTTCCCGCATCTGTTTTGCGGCGTTCCGCGCCATGAGAAAATTCCAGCCGATGTTGGTGTTGTACACACCCATAAAATCCTCGATGTCCACATCCATGCTGACCTGCCCGATTCCCAGATTGGCGGCATTGAGCACCAGCGTGTCCAGCAGATACCCCATGGATCGGATATCATCGAATATTTCCGTCACCTGTGCCTCATCCAGAACCGCAGTCTGATAAGCAAATCCTTTGGCAAACACACCGTACTCTTCATGGAGACGTTCGGCAGCGGCGGAGGATTTCTCACCCTCCCGGCTTCCGATGAACACATCGTATCCTTCATCGGCAAAGCGCCGCGCGATGGCGTATCCCGTTCCGTTGGTGGCACCGGTTACAAAAACTGATTTTTTCATATGGAACTCCTTTCTCACCAGTCGGCTACGCTGCCGTCTTCGTAATACTGACGGGGTGTGGTCCATTTTCCGTCGTAAATCTTGTCGGCAAGTGCTTCTTCGTCCAGTTCCACGCCCAGTCCCGGTCCTTCGGGCACATCAATATACCCGTCCTTGATCACGAAAGGATTTTTTATGTATCCCACGCCAAGGTCGCTTTTGTCGGGATTGCCCGGATGCTCCTGCACCAGAAAATTGGGCGTACAGGCATCCAGATGCAGACAAGCTGCAAGAGAAATGGGACCTAAGGGATTGTGAGGGGCTACCGTACCGAAGTACAGTTCCGACATGACAGCAATTTTTCTGCCCTCGAAAATCCCGCCGCAGTGACAGAGGTCGGGCTGAACCACGCTGACCGCCTGCTTTTCCAGAAGCTGACGGTATTCCCATTTGCCGAACAGGCGCTCCCCTGCCGCGATGGGAATGGAGGTTGCCCGGGCGATGTTCACCATACAGTCCACGTTTTCCGGCAGACAGGGTTCTTCAATAAAGAAAGGCATATACGGCTTCAGCTCTTCCGCAAGACGCAGTGCCATTGCGGGACTGACCCGTCCGTGGAAGTCAATGGCGAGATCCACTTCCATGCCGATTTTCTCGCGGACTGCCGCAAACCGTTCCACGTGCTTCCGTGTGTTCTCGGGATTCTCAATTGCCTTGATGGGCGGGATAATGGAGTATTTCAATGCGGTATACCCTTCGTCCAGCCGATCCTGGGAAATCTTCAGCATTTCTTCCACGGGGAATTCGCCGGCAACGCCCGCACGCTTCACATGGGTGTACATCCGGATTTTCTCACGGCACTTACCACCCAGCATCTCATACACGGGGCAGTTGTAATATTTGCCTTTGATGTCCCACATGGCCTGCTCGATACCGCTGATTGCGGAAAGCATCAGAGGGCCGCCGCGATAGAATCCTCCGCGGTACAGTGCCTGCAGATGATGCTCGATCCGCATGGGATCCTTCCCGATCAGGTATTCCTCGAACTCCCGGATCACGGATTCCACCGCATTGCAGTGACCTTCCAGCACCGGCTCACCCAGTCCGATCAGCCCTTCGTCGGTGTGCATTTTCAGAAACATCCATCGGGGTCTGACTTTCAGGATTTCAAGTTTTGTGATTTTCATAAGCACCGCTCCTTTCCGATATTCCCGGCTTATGCTCCGGCAGATTCTTCCCGGTAAACCCGTACCCAGTCCACACGGATGCAGTCCGGCAGCTCTTCCGGCACAATCGGGCTTGCCCAGGTTCCGAATTCGGCTGACAGCTTGAGATATCCTGCTCTGCTGCAGATTCCGGGTTCGGAAGTCCGCCATGTCTCCCTGCCGTCGATATAGAAAATATATTCCGTTTTTGTCCAGCGGAGAGCGTATGTATGCCACTGACCGTCATACTGTGTCTCATCCGTTATGATTTTTGTCACAGATTTATGGTGTTCGCCGTAACCGTCCCAGTGCAGCGCATGATTGACACCGTTCCGTGCACGTTCCCCGGATTCGATGATGTCGATTTCCACACCGCTGACAGCGGATCCGTCCACTTTGGAAACATCGCCGCACATCATCCAGAACGCACCCCAGAATCCGGTGGTCCGGTGCATCTTCATCCGGCATTCAAAATAACCGTATGCCTGCTCGAACAGTCCCAGCGTTCTTACCGCACCGGATATCGGGGTTCCGTTTTCATCAATCTTAGCCCACAGGATCAGGTTCCCGTCCCGGACTTCCGTCATGCCGTCATTCCAGTACCCTCCCAGATCCTGTCTGCGCTGCTGGGGACACAATGCCCACTTTGCCGGATCGGGCTTACTTCCTTCAAAGCAGTCTTCAAATGTCAGAACATATTTCTGCCCGTCAATGATTCTGATATCGTCCATTTGATTCTCCTTTCGGCTCAGAGACTGCCGATACAGTCCAGCAGGTACTCCGTATTTTCCTCGGAATATTCGTATTCGGAGGAATACAGCCGCGCACATTCCGCCATGTCATCCATTGTAAGCGTTCCTTTTTTATCCAGAATTCCCGCGCACATCCATCGGATCACCCGGCAGCTGAGAACCGCAAACGCCGTACGTTCGGCAAAACGGTCATCCTCCAGTGCGCCGGAAAGATGCCGGAACAGGAAATATTCCAGCAGATTCATGCTCGGCCGGTTAAACTCAACGGGCAGTTCTGCGTCGGATGCGGCCGCCAGGATTCCGTTTCGTTCCGGCTCCAGACACTCAAGGGACTGCAGAATCCCGATCCAGTGTGAAGAAGGCAGATCCGGCAGCTGTTTTCCGGACTTTTCAAGAAGCAGTGTCATCCGCTCTTCCGGAGAAAGCTGAGAATTCCGCACCGTTTTCAGCATGGAATCCCGTTTTTCAAAGAAATCCGTCTCCGCTTCTGTCAGAGGGAGTTCTGCCTCACCGTCATCATCAATGCAGATCATCCCTGCAGGTGCTTCTCCGGTCAGAATCAGCTTTGCCGCCGCTTCACAGCACAGTCCCACGCCCATTTCCACCCGGTCGGAGAAGTAATTCCGGAACCGTGGATGGTCGTCGCAGATCTGGCACAGCGCGTCTTCGCCGAGAGTAAGAATAATGTCGCACAGACCGTCGGAGGTGAGAAAGGGACACCGTTCGTCCGCGCACAGACGGAAATGGGGCGGATCTCCCTGTTCGATGTTGTTTTTAAGCCGTCTGCCGAAACCGCCGCCGATGCTCTGATACAGATCGTATGTGTCCTCGTCGATATCGATTTCCCAGCCGATACAGCAGGAATGACGGCATTTTCCGGCAATGCAGCGGAATTTCGGATAGTAATCCGGTACGTAGGTTTTCACAGCGCGATCTCCCCGATTGGCTTCTTGAAATTGCTGTCGCAGAGCCATACTTCGCACTTGACATCGCATTCATCCCGGAACAGCGCGGTTACGGTCACGTCTTTGCCTCGGAGATCGGGAGTTACGGTCAGGTAATACGTGTAGCCCGATTCTGATGCGCCCACCACGTGTTCCCAGTGATTCATGGGATAACCGGACGCACGGTCGGTAAATCCGATGGGCTTTCCGTCAGCTTCTGCAGCGCAGTATACTCCTTCGGCACCGTGCTTTCCATTGACAGCGGCAGCAATATAGGATCCGTCAGCGGCATCGGCGGGAACCTTCACGGTACAGCTCTTTGCGTTGGCTGTTTCGGTTTTTGCGTAAACGGAGAGCATATTGTTTGCGGTGGGGCTCATCGGCTTGATTTCGTTTCCTGCTGCATCAAACACGCGGAAGGCGTAGATTCTGTCCATGGGTTCGGGCAGACGGATATAGCGCACGGATTCCGCATCGGTTTCATACACTACGGTTTTCAGACTGCCTGCGAAATATTCAATATTATGTACAGAGGACATAACCACAGGAGCCTGTACGTTTTCTTTCACGGTACGCACTTCATTCAGCTTCATCTCCGTCCATCCGGAGAGATCCGCGGATACGGTACCGGTTTCGGGATACTGCTGAAGCGGAACCTCACGGATCGCTTCATCGATGGCAAAGCAGGTGATTTCCACACGGCTCACCGGGTATGTTTCTCCCAGATCCGCTCTGAGGCATCCGCCGTTCAGTCTGGTGCCGTAGTAGCGGGATTCCCCGTCGAAATAAGTGTCGGGATTGCCGTCAAACATAGCGGAGGATTCAGGTCCGCGGAACTTATAGGTATCCTGAGCGAAGAAAGCATCTCTCGCGCGCTGTACTTCGGGAATCTTTGTTTCACCGGAACGCTTGCGGGACTGAGCTTCCAGAGAATCGGTATCCGCACGGAATGCGGTTGCTTCGTAGAGCTGTTCCGCATCTGCGGGATATGCGATGTTCCTCATCTCTCCAAGATAAACCGGTGCGTGAATGGTGCTGTCTCCTGTCAGACCGTCCACGGATACCTCGGATTTGCCGATTGCGGCGATGGGCTGTCCGTTTCCGCTGTAGATGAGAGCCTTTGCAGGAACTGCTCCCCTGCCGTACACGGTTTCGTATTCGCAGTTGGTGAGAACGAAATCGCGGGATTCAAACAGTGCCTTTTCCTCCACCAGAATCAGCGCTGCACGGAAGGGTTCCACTTCAATCTCAGCGGTTTCACCGTATGCGAAGGTACCGATGTAGGATTCATAGGGATGGAGAGTTTTGACCACATACTGCTTATCCGATGCCGCCAGACCGATCTCATCGGTGAGATTCAGCGTTACCTTTGCAGCTGTCCAGTCGGTGTTGTTCAGAGTGATCAGCCGGGTCACGCCGTCGCCGCGGGATACTGCGTTCATCCCATAGGATTCGGGAAGAACCATCCCGTCCACGAGGATATCCCGGTATTTTGCGTGGAGATTGTAGATCCGCGCCAGTCTTGGCTGTTCATCGTCCCGGAGAAGCCACGGGTTGCCGTAGATTTCCGGCGCCAGAATCAGGGAACGTGCAAACGCCTGAATAATCAGGTCATCTTCAAAATAATCCAGATAGGAGGAGAGGCATACACCGTGGTCCTCGGTCAGCCGCTTCATTTCCGGCACCAGACCGCGCTCCAGTGTGCAGGCACGATGATGGGATGCGGTATTTTTGTTGCGGATGTGCACGTCGATATAGGTCTCCACACCGCCCCAGAGGAAGGTGGTGGCACAGATTTCCGCGTCACCCAGATTGTTCCGGTGGTTGAGGACGATCAGATCCGGCACATACTTCCGGCATTCGTCGATCATGTTCTTGAAGGTCTGACGCTTTTCCTCTCTCAGGGCACCGCAGACCGTGTCGAACTTGAACAGCATGAATCCGAGATCCTTGCAAAGTCCTACGATCAGGTCGTATCTTGCTTTTTCCGATTCGGGAGTATCGCCGAAACCGTCCGCACCGCCCCACACGCCCATGGAACAGCCGAATTCCGCCGCTTTGTCCGCCAGAGGCTTGTATCCGCGCGGGAACTGCTTCATCAGCTTGGGGGTGGAGGAAGGATCGCCGTAAGTTCCGGAAGCACCGTCCAGATTACCCGCATCCCATGCATAAATACGGATTTCCATGCCGTAGGTGTCGTGGAGCCACTTGAAATAGTCC
>JAFQWY010000107.1 GCA_017407225.1 Clostridia bacterium
AAATCATCTGTATTTTTGTTGTAATCCCTGATTTTTCCGCAGTCCGCACCTCGTCCCTGTGCTGTCCGGCGCCGGCGCAGATCCGATGTCCCTTGAAATAAATACTGCCTGAGGTGATGTCATGGATTCTCATAATGGAGCGTCCGGTCGTAGTCTTGCCGCATCCGGATTCGCCCACAAGTCCGAAAACCTCCCCCTTTCTGATGTCAAAGGACACATCATCCACGGCTTTCAGCATCTTTTTCCCCATTTTGAAATACCGGCAGAGGTTCTCGACCTTCAGCAGTACTTCTCCGTTCCCGGTATTGCTCATATCCTGTCTCCTGTATTTTTCATTCTCTCAATCCGTTGGGCAATGATCCGGGGCATCTCTGCTTTGGGCGCATCGGGATGGAGAAGCCATGTTGCCGCCCAGTGGGTATCGGATACCCTGAACTCCGGCGGATCCTGTTCAAAGTCGATTCTCATGGCATATCTGTTCCGCTCCGCAAAAGCATCCCCCTTTGGAGGATGAATCATGTCGGGCGGTGTGCCGGGAATCGCTTCCAGTTTTTCCGTTGTCTCCAGGTCCGGCATGGAGGACAGCAGTGCCCATGTATAGGGATGCCGGGGATCATAGAAAACTTCATCCACAGTACCGTATTCCACAATCTTTCCGGCATACATCACCGCCACATGATCCGCCATGTTTGCCACAACACCCAGGTCGTGGGTTATAAAGATAACCGACAGCCCCCGCTCTTTCCGGAGCCTGCCTATCAGTTCCAGAATCTGCGCCTGAATGGTCACATCCAGAGCCGTGGTTGGTTCGTCGCAGATCAGAATATCCGGATCTGCCGCCAGAGCGATGGCAATGACAATTCTCTGACGCATACCGCCGGAGAATTCAAAGGGGTACTGATCATACCGGATCCGGGGTTCGGGAATACCCACCTCCTCCATCAGCCGGATTGCCTTTTCCTTCGCCTTTTTTCTCGTTACGGTATACACAGACTGAGCAGCCTTTTCCCTGAACCAGTCCGCCAAAGCGATGCCCTGTGTCCGGAAGTCCATCCCGGTAAATTGTGCGGTGTTCTCATCAAAGCGGGTAATCAGCCCGTCAATGACAGCTGCGATCTCCGCCTTCAGCCCGTCCGTCTTCCCTCGTCCGCAATTCTTTGTGACCGCATCAAAATACCTGTCAACAGCACTGCCGAGAGAGGTCGGAAATGTGTAAACCAGGCTGTCCCTGACGGTTTCCAGACGGTCGATGGCCTCAATCACGGCTGTACTCAGCTCCCTCACCTTTTTCCGCGCCGCCGTCCGGTCAAGCTCCCCCTGGGCGAAAACCTTCCGTGCTTCCTTCAGTACGGGGAGCAGTGCTCTTTTTCTGTCCGCCGAAACCTTTGCGGAATGCGCCGCCCCCTTTGCCGCCAGATCAATGAATTCCTGCATGAAATCATCGTTCTGAAGTCTCTGCCCTGGATTCTTCATTGCACCGATCTTTTCGGCGGCGGATTTTCCCACAGCCGCAGCAACATTCTCTTTCAGTATCTCAAGCATGGCATTGAACTCACGTTTCGCCTCTCTGCGGCTTCCGGCGTTCTTCAGCAGCATGGCCTCGGTGATCTGCTTTCCGATTCTGATAATGGGATTGAGGGACGACAGGGGATCCTGAAAAATCATGGAAATTCTGCCGCCACGGACGGAACACATTTCCTCTTCGGAAATTTTCAGCAGATCCATACCGTTGTACAGGATTTCACCGCCCTCCACAATGGTGTTGCCCGCCGTAATCCCCAGAATTGCCCTTGAGGTAACGGATTTGCCGGATCCGGATTCACCGACAATTGCCAGAGTGCGGCCTTTTTCCAGATCGAAGGAAATACCCCGGACAGCTCTGAGAATCCCGCCGGATGTCCGGAACGACAGCTTCAGATTTCTGACTTCCAATACTTTTTCCATACTTATTCCTCCACGCCGCGCAGGGACGGATTGAATGCATCGCGCAGGCCGTTGCCGAACAGATTGAAGCAGATCAGCAGCAGGGAAAGCACAGCCGCAGGATAAATCATCAGATGGGGATAGTTGATCCACAGTGCGCTTGCGTCGGACAAAAGAGTACCGAGAGAGGTGGTCCCGGCGGATCCGAGCTTGACAATCCCCAGATAACTGAGCATGCTTTCGCTGTTGATTACCCCCGGGATGACCAGCGCACTGGCTGTGATGATGGTACCGATGCAATTCGGGAAAATGTGTTTCCAGATAATCCTCCGGTCCTTCGCTCCCAGAGTACGGGCGGCAATCACATATTCCTGATTCCGGAAGCGGTAGAACTGGGTTCTGGTACGGTTTGCGGTGCCGATCCATCCGGTCAGCACATAGGCAAACAGCAGTCCCGGAACCACCCCGACCTTTCCCGCAAGATGGATCTGGAACAGGGTGGCCACAACAATGAACGGTACCCCGGAGAGAATATCGGCAATGCGCTCCATGATAATGTCCGCAGTTCCGCCGTAGTATCCTTCCACGGCCCCGTACACAGCTCCCAGTGTCAGATTGACAACGGCCACACAGACCGCCACAATCATACTCAGACGGATGCCTCCCGCCATTCTCAGTGACAGATCATAGCCCTGACCGTCGGTTCCGAAAAGGTATTCCGGTTCAAATCCGTTCCGGTACAGATAATAATTGTAATACAGAACGCGGATTCTATACTGAGCGGTTTCCCTGCTGCCGCCTCCGGTATACTCATAATAAACGGGATTTCCGTCCGCATCCCGTCTGTAGTTGTCTTCCAGTGTCATGCCCTCCCCGTACCGGATCACCTGCTCTTCCCCGTTTTCGTCTATGTGTATGGGATCGCCCTTCGGTGAAGTCTTGTACCAGTAGTTGGCGTCGGCGGCATCGATGGTATACCGGTTGTTTTCAATCAGGGGATAAATCACCTGAAGACCGGTTTCTTCCTGCCACCGGAGGATTTTTTCATATTCGTTCTGTTCCACACTGCGGTAGAGAAATCCCACTTCCAGATAACTGTCGATTCTGCCGGCATAGACGGTTCTGGGCTTTGCACCGCGGATCTCCGACATCTGAACTCCTTCTCCGATCTTCAGCATGGGCTGGTAATCGCTCGCCAGTCCTTCTTCCAGGGTCACGTTCCCGGTTCCGTCACGGTCTTCCGCCGCCATCCCCACCGCCAACGCCTTGATCAGACCTTTTTCGGATAAATCCCGGTTGACTCCGCCGTCCGCAATGCCGATTCTCCGAAGCAGAAGATTTCTCGGAGGCTTCTTTGCGTAGAAAACATCCATGAAGGTACCGTCAAAACGGGTGGTAACCAGGGGGCAGACCACGGAATACAGTACGATCAGGAGAATGATGATGGCCGCTGCAATGGAACCTTTGTTTTTCCGGAACCGGAACCACGCATCCCGGAAATATCCGACGGGTCTGTCATAGTTTTTTCTTTCGGAGCTCCGTTCCCCTGGGCTGACAAATTCAAACATTTCCTTTGGGATACTGCCGGGATCAAATTTTTCGTTTCTCATTTTTTCTTCCCCATTCTGATTCTCGGATCAATCAATCCGTAACTGATATCCACCGCAATCCCGGCAAGAAGACTGACAAAGGTATAGAAAACAGTATCCGCCATGAATACATCATAATCCAGAAGATTGATGGACTTGATGTACAGCTGTCCCACGCCCGGAATCGCAAATATTCTTTCGATAATCATGGAGCCCGACAGAATGGAGATAAAAGTGGAGATAATCATGGGAAGAACCGGTACCATCGCGTTTCTGAGAGCATGCCTCACAGCTGCCTGCATACGTGTCAGTCCCTTGGCTCTGGCAAGCAGCATATAATCGGAGGTCAGCGTTTCCGTCAGCTCCGCACGGGTGAAACGGCACAGCCCCGCCACCTGGGTAAAGGACAGAGCAATCACAGGCGGAATCATGCTGCGGAACATGGTCCAGGAAAACCAGGAATTCCCCGCATCCGCCAGCGAAGACACCGTCAGGGGGAACAGATCCAGCCTGAAATACAGAAAATACTGTACCAGAAATCCATATACATAGGAAGGAACGGAAACGAAAACCATGGTTGCCGTGCTGATAAGCTGATCCTGCCACTTGTTCTTCCTGACCGCGGCATAGATCCCGAAAGCCAGTCCCAGCGGAACAGAAACCGCAAAAGAATAAAAATTCACCAGAATCGTAGGCAGAAGACGCTCCGCAAGAACATCCCACGCAGGCCGGCGGAAAGCGATATACCAGGATGTGCCGAAATCCCATTTTGTCAGGATGTTTTTCAGATAAATCCCGTACTGAACCAGAAGAGGTTCGTTGTAGCCCAGAGCTTCCCAGCGCGCCGTGATCACAGCCTGCAGGTTCCTGTCCGTGGGCAGTTCCCGCGGCAGAATCCGGATGAGCATGAAACAGATCGTCGTAACGGCGAACAGGATCAGAAACATCAGAAGAATCCGCTTGATGATATATTTTGCCATATTTTTCTCCTCCGGCATTCAGAGTCGGAACAGCCGGATACCACAGACGGGAGAGCGATGGACTCTCCCCCGCCGTGATGCCGGATTCATGCAGTGATTCAATGCCGGCTGTACTCCGGTATTATTCATAGCTGAGGATGCCGCCCTGATCCGCAACAAATTCATCCCACTCGGCATCGGTGTAGTTGTAGGACATCAGCCGCATACCGCCGAAACCGTACATAATATTGTAGTTTTCGGTATAATAGCTGTTCTTGTAGGAAAGAACGGAGCATGTTGTGGTGCTGCAGACAGGAATGCGGTAGTACTTCTTCAGGTAGAGTTCTTCCAGCTGCGCTGTAACCGCCAGTTTGGTTCTGCTGCCGGAATCCGCGAATCTGCCTGTTCCGATGAGAGCATTGGACCACTCCTGCCAGCTCATGGCTGCATCCTCTCCTTCAACATTCAGAGTCAGCTGTTCTGACGAAGGATCCCAGCAGGCCGCTTCGTGGATTTCGTACTGCCGGTTGTCGCAGTAAACCTGCATATTCCGGAAGGGATAGAACGCAGCGCCGCCCCATGCACCGTATCCGACCGCATATTCACCGGTGGGAACATCTCCGTAACGGTCTTCAACGGAACCGATCCCTTCCAGGGTGATTCTGCCGAAACCGGATCCTTCGGCGGCTGCATTGATATACCTGTTCAGGAGTGCGATCTGGTTGTTGTCGGAAGACTGAAGAGCAGCCTTGGACCAGGCGATCCGGATCACGATATCCTCGCCTGCACGATAGAGGCCGGCAGCCGTCAGTTCCTCACAGGCGGATTTCATCAGAGCCCTGGCTTCGGTCAGATTATAACCGGTGACGGAATCATATGCTTCCCTGAGAGTTTTATAAGCCATGCCCTCCCCGTATTCCACATCATACAGCCTGCACACCGCCTGCATCCCTTCTTCGGAATTGCGGTAAGAGGAGTCCGGATCGTTGTAAATATCGTAGAAATACAGGTTGTTCATCAGTGTGAATGCAGGTTTGTACCCGGGGGTTGCGGTTACAAATTCCGCCCGGTCGATTGCCAGAGAAAATGCCCTGCGGAAATTTTCATCGGACAGAACAACGGAGTTGGTGTTTCCCCTGTTTTTATCCATTGCCTTCAGCATATCGGTATCGGTATTGAAGAAGAAGGACATGGTATAGGTTTCATCCACTCTGTAAAGCTGGTCGGAAGCGGCATAGGCTGTGAGTTCTTCCGCGGGGGGAGACCATTCGGTGAGCTGCCCCTTGAGAAATGCCTGCTTCATGGCGGATTCCTCCATCACATCGATGACAATTCTTGTAGTCTGATACTGCTGACGCTTTTCTCCGTCAACTTCGAAATCCGTATAGGAGATAAGTCCGCCGTCCTCCTCTTCCCAGCCGTACCAGTTCTCATTCCGTGTGAAGACCATCTGGCGGTCCGTCTGAAGGGATTCCAGCTTATAGGGACCGCAGGACATGGTAGTTTCCGGGGAGGTACCGTAGTTTGTTGTCACCAGTTCTCCCGAGGTATCCTTGCCGGCTTCGTACAGAGGCTCGTAAACCAGCCAGTTTCCGGTACAGGAAGTGAGAAAATAGTTGATATCGATGGCAGTCTGGCATACATAGCGGATGGTATAGTCATCTGCCTTGTAGCAGCCTACCGCAGAATCGTAGTCAACGGTTTCTCCGCCGGTCTCCGTCTCAATCCGGAGTACTTCCCTTGTATGGTTTTCCAGCTCCGCTTCTCCGGTGATGCCGAACACTTCCGTGAGAAGACCGTGAATGAGAGTTTCTGCGGCAGCGCGGTTTTCGGCGGTAATTCTGGTGTAGCCGTATGCATTTGCGGCATCGGACAGTTCTTTGATTTCAGCATCAAAACCCGTGCCATAGGAAGAATTCAGCTCTGCCAGGGATTTGCCGGACAGTGTGGTGTCAGAGCTGTTTACGTTCACATAGACAAGCCCCTCGGTAATCCCTTTTTCCAGATCATAGGAGTAATCTCCTTCGGTTCCGTGGGGAGCTGTCATAGGCACATAGACGGGCGCACCGGAATTGTAGTAAGCTGCAGCTCCTGCCAGAGCGGATTCCCCTGCGATATACAGATTGGCACGGTAGTTGTGCATCCCTGGATCAAGCAGCTGCTTCATGGAGTAGATGTAGCTGTCCGCATTGATGGGAGTCCCGTCTTCCCATTTTGCCTCGGGATTGAGGGAAAATTCAAAGACATAGCCGGAATCGATGGTTTCGGGTGTCCGGCCTTCCGGCAGTGTCACTGCGTATCTGGTCAGATCGTCCCTGTGCTCCGCCGTTACATCAGTGATGGCATCGGCCATTTCATAAACCCACTGATACACACCGTTTTCGGAATCTCTGACGGACATGGCCACAAAAGGGGATGTGATGTAGTCATTGACGGCACTGTCCGCAGCGGTTTCCCAGGTATGGGGATTCCAATTGCTGCCGAGCGTGGTGACGGCACCGTTGTAGGTGTAACTTTCCCTCTCAGACTCCCCGGATGCACACGACAGCAGCATACCGGAACACATCATCAGTGCCGTCAGCATCGCAATAAGCTTTTTCATGATTTCCTCCAAAACGTATAGAAAACGCAGATCGGCAGTCCGCTTGAACGGACGATGCCTTCCATCCGTATATAGCATTCCATCCGATGGGGTTTTCTAAACATCAAAAAAACGAAATCATGCTTCTGCTTCAGAAATTCCGCAGCCCGGTCACAGGAATTTTCTCAGTTTTTCCAGTGCCGCTTTCTCAATCCGCGATACATACGACCGCGCTTATTGTAAGTGATTCAGCTCTGTTCAGCTTCATCCGGATCACGGAACCGGAAGTTTATGATGATCTCCCTGTTTTCGGTCAGCTCAATCCGTTCAATCAGACTGACCAGCAGTTCCCGGCTCACAGCTGCGGATTGTGCGAAGGAAGCGGCAATCTCCCATGCCCTGTCTGCGTATCCTTCCGTGCTCTCATGTTTTGCTTCCGCTTCCATCAATTGTCTTTCCAGATCATCACGCTCCGCTCTGACAGTCCCATAAATCCGCTCAAAATCGGATTCCGTCAGAAGTCCGCTCAGACGGTCCCTGTAAATCCTGTCAAGATTTACCGTCATGTTCCCGATTTTCGTCTGCAGTGTCCGGAGAAGTATTTCCGCATCGTCCGTCTTCCGTGCGTCTTCCAGGGCGGCGAGGGCTGTCTGCCTCATTTCTTCCGGATTCAGCCGGGGTGTGCACAGCTGCCTGATTTTTTCGGTCACTGCGTCCGTGACTGTCTTTTCCCTGACGGTGTGGCTGCTGCAGATCCCGGATTTTGTATACCGCTGATAGGTTCTGCAGACAAAGTAAAGCACATCTTCCCCGGCGGCATTCTTCCGGTTAAGAACAGCCATAGGATGCCCGCATTCGTGACAGAATATCAGACCTTTTAGAAGAAAATCGTATGTCCGGCTTCTGGTGTGCGTCCGGCTGTTCAGCAGCAGACCGACCTTCCGGAATGTTTCCCGGTCAATCAGCGGCTCGTGGGTACCTTCCACCACAATCCAGTTTTCCCGGTTCTGCTTCAGGCATTTTTTCGATTTATAGCTGATTTTCACCGACCTTCCCTGCACCATATTGCCGATGTAGGTTTCGTTCCGCAGCATCTCGGAAATCCGCTCCCCCGACCACCTCCCGGCACAGGGGCCTGCACGTCCCCGATTCAGTCCCGCATACACCGAAGGCGTCGGGATTCTTTCCTCATTCAGCCGTACCGCAATCTGCCTGCAGCTGATCCCTGAGAGAGCCATGGCGAAAATACGTTTCACCACCTCCGCCGCATCTTCATCAATGACAATTCTGTTTTTCTCAATCGGGTGCATCCGGTATCCGTAGACCGGTTTTCCGCCGATAAACTGCCCTTTCCGCTGCTTGTCATGTTTTACGCTTCTGATTTTTTTGGAAATATCCTTGGCGTACATATCATTCATGATGGCGCGGAACGGGGTGATATCGTTGGCAGTGGATTCGATTCCGGTGTCGATTCCGTCCAGAAGCGAGATATACCGCACCCGTTTTTCCGGGAAATAACGTTCCATGTAGTGCCCGGTCATGATGTAGTCCCGGCCAAGCCTTGACAGATCCTTGGTGATGACCATGTTGACTTTCTTCGCTTCGATATCGCCGATCATGCGCTGAAATCCGGGACGGTCAAAATCGGTGCCGCTCCAGCCGTCATCAGCCGCTGTCAAGTAAGGACTAAATATTTTTGAAATTTGTTTACAATTT
>JAFQWY010000108.1 GCA_017407225.1 Clostridia bacterium
ACACCTCATCCGCCCATACGGGCACCTTCCCCAGCCGCGTATGGAAGCCGGGATTTTCCGCAAGTGCATGGGGAAGGCTATTGAATCGCCGGTTCGGTGCACAAACGGACGAACAGTCACACCATACATCCCGCTGTGAGCCGGCAGAGACGCCGCAATTGCCTTCCCCACGCAATCTCCGGGAGTTTTGGCTGAATGAACGCAGCTGGGGAAGGTGTCACAAAGTGACGGATGAGGTGTGTGATCTGCTTACTCCTCCCAGACAAACCGTTCCGACTTCACGCCGTCTTCCCGGTAGGGTTCAAAGGTGATCTTCCCGGTGGGAACGTCCACGTCGGTGAGGGTCACGTCAAGCTGGGTGCCCAGTGTGTATACCTTGTCGCCGCAGGTCAGAGTCATGAAATCCTCGTTGATTTTCGCGTTCGGGAAGAATGCCGCCGGAACAAAGCCTTCCACAAGGTTGTCGCACTGGACGAACATCCCGGAGCGGATCACGGAGCTGACCGTCACCCGGAAGGTCTCGCCCACCTTGTCCGCCATGTACAGCGCCATGTAGAGATCCTCGATCTCCCTCTCCGCACCCTGTGCACGGATTTCGCATTCCGTGGAGGATTCCCCTCTGGCCGCCGCGATGTTCACAAAATTCTGCACGCAGTCGGGGGTCACATCGGACTGTGCGTTCAGCTCGGTGAGTCCGGTTTTCGCCAGTGCCGCCGTGATGACGGAATGGACGAACAGGTCGGGATACCGCCGGATGGGGGAGGTGAAGTGGCAGTAGATATCCGCGCCAAGACCGAAGTGGGGCTGGCACACGGACTGGTACTTCGCCTTCATCATGGAGCGCAGCAGCATATGGGACACCATGGAGGAGATGCCCCGCTCCTCGCTTTCTTCCAGAATCTGCATCAGTTTCATGGCAAGCTCGTACTCGCCGATCTCGCTCATGTCGCCGTCCGCCTGCAGGATGCCGTGGGTATTCAGCTTCAGATTGTGGGCGAAGATGGCGAAAGACTTCATTTTATCCTTGTCCGGCTTCTCGTGGGTGCGGTACAGGCAGGGCAGATCCCGTGCCTTCAGCACCTCGGCAACGCCCATGTTCGCCTGCAGCATGAACTGCTCGATGAGCTTTTCCCCGTCGCCCCGCTCTCTCCGCACCACATCCACGGGATGACCGTTTTCGTCAAGGAGAATCACCGCTTCGGTGTCTTCCAGCTCCAGCACACCGCGGTTCAGGCTGTTTTTCGAGAGAATTCCGTACAGCTCATGCATATCCCGGAGCATTTCCATGACGGGCGCATACTTTTCCGCAAATTCGGAGTCCGCGCCCTTCGCAAAAATGTCGTTGACTTCGTCGTACACGCCGCGTACCGTGCTGCGGATGATGGACTTGAACACCCTCGTGCTCAGCCGTTTGCCGTTTTCATCCAGTGTAATCTCCGCGGACAGGGCGTATTTGTCCGTACCCGCGTTCAGGGAGCAGGCGTCATTGGACAGCGATTCCGGCAGCATGGGAACCACCTTGTCGGTGAAGTACACGCTGGTACCCCGGAGCACTGCCTCCTCATGGGTGGCGCTTCCCTGGGTCACGTAGTGGGACACGTCCGCGATATGCACGCCGAGGGTCCATCCGGATCCGGTTCTGCAGAGAGAAATGGCATCGTCCAGGTCCTTTGCGCCCGCGCCGTCGATGGTGAAGATGATTCTGTCTCTGAGATCGTGCCGTCCGTCTGGGGTGATGGGCTGTTTCGATGCCTGATCGGCGTGGAGCAGAACGGATTCGGGGAACTCTGTGCGGATCCCGGAGGAATGGAGCACCGCCGCATAGTTGGCATCCCGGGTCAGGCTGTCGCCGAAGACGGTGGATATTCTGCCCTCGGTATCGAAATAGGGCATATCGTGGGGGCCGCGCACCGTGATGGAACGGGTTCTGGTGAAGAACTGCTCCCCGGAGGGCACGATTTCCACCTTGCAACCGTCCTTTGCGCCGGAGTTTTCCACATCCTTCATAGGGATGTACACATTGACCCCGTACCGCTTGGCATCGGGGGTGAAGTAGGCGTATCCCCGCTGTACATGGAGGGTGCCCACGATGGAATCGCAGATATATTCCACGGAGGTGACTTCACCCTCGGATTTTGTGACACCCCGATCCTGATGGAAGGTGGTTTCCACGGTGATTCTGTCGCCGGTCATGGCGCCCATGGCCTTCCGGGGGGGAATGAAGATATCCTCCACGCCCATGGCGGCCAGCTGTTCCCTGTATTCGGGATCGGGGATGCAGAATCCGAATCCCTTGCCGCTGTAGGAGAAGGTACCCGTCACCACCATGTCGTCGGAGCAGTAGAAGGCGGCGTAGGTGGTACCCCGGGAGTGGGAATTCCCGCGGGATTTATTCTTTTCGGGAGCCTTATAGCCTCCCATTGCTTTTTTGATGGCTTTTTCTCTTTTTACTTTACTCTTTCTTCCTGCCATGTTTTCTTCCTTTTTATTTATAATAGCAATATCTGCTCTTTCCGGAGGATCGTTCTGTTCTATGATACCCCAAAAACCATACAAAAAAGCGGAACTTGAAAAGCTCCGCCTCTTTTGCTTGATTGGTGTACCGATTATTCAGCAGCAGCGTCGGATTCTTCGGCTGCGGCAGTATCTTCAGTGGTTTCAGCTGCAGTATCTTCGGTGGTTTCGGTAACAGCAGTACCGGTACCGGAAGGAATGGTGTTGTCATTGCTTCCCAGGTTAACGTCCTGCAGAAGGTAGGAAACCAGAACGAGAACAACGAACACAATGGCAACGATGGTAGTAGCCTTGGACAGCTTCTTGTCGATGGTGGAACCCTTGGTCTTGCCGAAGAAGGTTTCGGCACCGCCGGCGATCGCACCGGACAGCTTGTTGTTGGCCTTACCGGACTGCATCAGAACTGCGCCTACAAGGAACACTGCGGCAACAATGAGAATAATACCAATTGCGATTTGCATATTAGCCTCCGTGATAGCGTATATTTTAGACTTAGCCTATCTATTTTACCACAAGTCTATAGCAAATGCAATAGGTAATTTGAAAAATGGTAAATTTTTATCGGATAAAAAGGCTTCACCGAAGCTCTTTCCGCATATACGCGCCTTCCCTGTACAGAATCTTCTGCAGATCGGATGCCCGGACGCTTCTTGCCTCTCCCGAAGTAACCGCCATGGCCGCAGCGGTTCCGGCAGCCTGTCCGGTGATGTAGCAGCCCGGCATGACGCGCACGGATGCTTCCATCTGACGGTCGGCTCCCATACACCGTCCGGCGGTAAAGGCGTTGGTGAAGGACTTGGGAATCAATGCGCGGAGCGGGATTCCGTAGGACTCACCGGCGGCGTATTTCAGTCCCCGGTATTCCTGATTGAACCGGTTCATTTCCTCAGCGGAGGTGTTCATGATGTGGATATCGATGGGGTAGCAGTACCGGCCGATCTCGTCCCTGAAATCCATGCGGCGCATGAAATCCTTGAAGGCGAGGGTGTAGTCGCAGAGAATCCGCCGGGATTCCCGGATTCCCAGCATATTGGCAGTGCCGGTGAGGGTGATGTTTTCGCAGCCCCGGACATATTCCCGGTAGAAGCGCTGGTACTCCAGAAGGGATTTCCGTCCCCATACCATGGCATCGGTCATGGAGCGGTTGTCGGCGGCGCGGAACCCGAAGATGTGCCCGATATTGCCGCCGCAGATGCCGTTTGCTCTGGGATTCAGCCCGGTCAGGTGGCGGTCTTCGTGGGTGAATATCCCGTCTGCGATGGCTTTTTCCAATGCTTCCGGGACGTTCGCCTTCCGGTATTCGTCGTAATTCACCCCCGTCCACTGGGAACAGAGCGTGGAGGGCATGACGTCACCGTTTTCGTCGCCCAGCTCGAATTCACCGCCGGCAAGGGCAATCACCTCACCGTCCCCGGTGCAGTCAATGACAATCTTCGGCCGAACGGCAAACATTCCCTCAGGGGATGTGAACACGCAGGTGTCGATGCGTCCGTCAATGGCGATCACGTCGCAGAGCTTGGTGAAAAAGAGGAAATCCACGCCCGCTTCGGTGACGATATCATCGTATACGCGCTTGAGAAGCTCCGGTTCAATGGAGGTCCACGCCTGATCGTCCGGGACACCGGGGCAGGCCGCACGGCGGATTTCCAGACCGATTCCGGAGCAGAGGAGATTTTCACGGTCGGAGAAGGTGGCGAAGGAGGGAACAAGCCCCGTAGTGCCTACGCCGCCGAAGCATCCGCCCGATTCGCAGAGCAGGACATTCCGTCCCATCCGTGCAGCGGCAGCGGAAGCCGTCACACCTGCCGCACCGCCTCCCACCACCAGAACATCGGGAGTATAGCGTACATCGAGCCGTCGGGAATAAAGCATAATACACCTCTCGGATAACAGTTTGATCAAATCAATTTTACCACAAAGCCGGAGAAATGTCCATGGATTTTGTGAATTCTGATGAAAAATCTGCCTGAAATTCTTGCAATCTGCGGGGATGTGCGTTATAATGAAAGAAAAACTTTCGGAGGTACGTGTGGTATGAAGCGTATGCTGACCGTACTGCTGTGCCTGCTTCTCTGCGGATGCGGAAATCAGGACACACAGGAGAATTTCCCGCCGAAAGACACTTTGATGAATGAGACAGCACCGGAAACCATAATCGAAACGGAACCGGAAACCATAATCGAAACAGAACCGGAAACCATAATCGAAACAGAACCGGAACCGGAGTCCGAAACCATACCCGAGGAAGAAATAACGCATCCCCATATCGAAGTCGACCCGGCGAAGGCACTGCTGGGAGTGGATTATTTCGCGCATCCCCCATTCGTGATTCAGTTCCGGAGTCCGGATGAACTGCGGGAGTTTATGGATTCCCCGAATCTCCCGGATGAGGAGTTCACAACCTATGTTGATAGAACCAACTACTACATGAATCGGCTGCAAACCAAAGAGGACGCGCAGTGCATCATTGACTATATCCTGTCCTTCCGTTACCCTGTAATTCCCGGCACAGAGTGCTACTATTCCGAAATCACGCTCCATGACAGTGAGTTTTATCTGAATTACGGCGCTACGGAAAACGGAGAACTGCAAAAGCGATACTCCGTTTTCATGAAAAAGATCTGGCCGGACGAGGATCCTGCCGCCGAATATGCGGATCAGGAGCCGTTGCTTCTGAAAGACGGCGCCGGACAAGCCTATTTTTGTGGGAGTTATGAAAACGGTGTCGGTGAGACTGTCAGCCGGTATCTGATCATTGCGGGAGACACGCAGTACATAGTTCAGGCATGGAATATCACGCAGAACGATCTTGCGGAATTGGTAAAAACGATCACATTCGTGGATGCGGATACCCATATAGCCGGAAAAGAATAAACCAAAACGATAAACCAGTCAGGAGGGCAAACACCAGTGAAAACATACAATCTTGACAACCTTGTCGAAAAGATCCATCGGACCGTGCAGAGCCACCTCCTCCCCGACGGGGGATACGCACGCTGGCTGTGGAATACTCCCACATCCGACCGGAATCTGGGGGTAAACGAATACGGATGCGCCGATGCCGCCAATATCCTCTACTCCATCGGCAGATTCCCACGCCATGACGATCCCGCACGGGCGAAGCTGATCAAGGCCCTGCTGGATCTGCGCCATGAAGACGGCTCCTTCGCCGAGCCCACCCATCACCCCATCCACACCACGGCACACTGCCTCGCCGCACTGGATCTGTTCGATGCCGTGCCGGATCAGAGCGAGCTGGCGCCGTTTCTGGAGCCGTTCCGGACAAAGGAAGGCGCATACGCCCTGCTGGAATCCCTGCTGTGGGAGAAGAATCCCTGGAGTGAATCCCACAAGGGCGCCGGGATGTTCGTGTGCATGAACCTGACCCGCGCCGCCGACATGGAATGGAACGACAACTACTTCAGGTGGCTGTGGGACAACACCGATGAGAGGTACGGGATGAGCCGCATGATCGGTCATCAGGAAGGCGATGCGGGCAATCTTCCCGACGAAACGGAAAACACCAAGCCGAGCGGAACTGCCGCACAGGTGGCGGATCACCTTTTCGGATGGTTCCACTATATGTTCAACATGGAGTGTGCCCATATGCCCCTCCGGTATCCCGAAAAAGTGGTGGATACCTGCCTGCATCTGTGGCGGAACCGGGAGCAGAATTCCCTGAAAAAGGGATTCGCACACGGCGTGGACTTCAAGGAAATCGACTGGGTATTCGTCATCAACCGGGCATCCCGCCAGACTCCCCACAGATGGCACGAAGTCAAAGAAGCGCTCCGTGAATTTGCCGCGGAATTCCTGCCCTGGATTGACACCGTGGATCATACAACCGACGACCGCTTCAACGACCTGCATATGCTTTTCGGTGCGGTCTGTGCCCTCGCGGAACTGCAGGCTGCGCTTCCCGGCGAGGTGCGGACAACGGTTCCTCTGAAGCTGGTGCTTGACAGACGGCCGTTCATCTGAGACAGAACAGGAGAAACGGGTTTATGAATACAAAACGGATCCGGGATTACGGCATAAAGATCGGGAAATACCCGACCGGTCCCCTCAACAAAATCACTGACGTGCCCGGCGTGACCGTGGGACACTGCACCATAGACAATGACCGGCACAAAACCGGAGTTACCGTGATCCTGCCGGCACCGGACAACGTCTTTGTCAACAAGCTGACCGCGGGTGTCCACGTCATCAACGGCTTCGGCAAGACCTGCGGAACCGTGCAGGTGCAGGAGCTGGGCACCCTGGAAACCCCTATCGCACTGACCAATACCCTCAACGTGGGCAAGGCTGCCGATGCCGTCGTAGGATACATGCTGGAGAAGTGCGCCGCGGACGGAGTGGGATGTGCATCCGTCAATCCCGTGGTGGGCGAGACCAACGACTGCGGTCTGAACGACATCGCCGACCGGTGCATCGGGGAAAAAGAGGTGCGGGAAGCCATCGAAAACGCCTCGGCTGACTTCGACGAAGGGGACGTTGGTGCCGGAAAAGGAACCTCCTGCTTCGGGCTCAAGGGCGGTATCGGCTCCGCATCCCGGCAGGTGACACTGGATGGGAAGGGTTACACCATCGGTGCCCTGGTGCAGTCCAATTTCGGGGCAGCCTCCGATCTTATGATCAACGGACAGCCGGTCGGGAAAAAGATCGTGGAAATCATGAAAAAGGAAACCGCGCCGTCGGACAAAGGCTCCGTTATGGTGGTCATCGCCGCGGATATTCCGCTGGACAATCTGCAGCTGAACCGTGCGCTCCGCCATGCCGTGCTGGGTCTGGCGCGAACCGGCTCCTATGTGGGTCACGGCAGCGGAGATGTGGTCATCGGCTTCACCACAGCGAACCGTCACGGCACAGGGGAAACCTTCCGGACAATCACCGCACTGAACGACCGGTACATCGACTGCGTGTTCCGGGGTGTGGCGGAATCCGTAGAGGAAGCGGTGCTCAACTCCATGACGGCGGCGGATACTGTGACCGGATACAGCGGCACCGTGCGCAGAAGCATCAACGAATTTCTTCCGGATGTATTGGAATAACTGAAATCACAAAAAATCATACAGGAGAAAATGACATGAAAAACAAGTATATCGCATTTACAGCTCCCGGGAGTGCGGAACTGCTGGAAAACGACCTTCCCGCGCTCAAACCCGGAGAGGTGCTGGTGGAAACCCTCGTGTCCACCGTATCTGCCGGTACGGAGCGCGCCAATCTCTCCGGCGACCCCAACATCAGCCCCAACCGCAATGACATCGGCAAGCCCGTCCATTTCCCCAGATGCCTGGGATACAGCTCTGCGGGCATCGTGAAGGAAGTCGGCGAGGGTGTGAGATCCGTGAAAGTCGGAGATCCCGTAGCGGTATCGTGGGGCAAGCACTCCCAGTACCAGATCATGGCGGAGAAGAACGTGTATCAGCTCACTCCCCTCATGGAACAGGGGCTGACCATGGAAGACGCCGCAATGGCTCTGATCACCACCTTCCCCATGGGTGCTATCCGGAAGACCCACTTCGAGATGGGCGAATCCGCGATGGTTGTGGGTCTGGGCATCCTCGGTATGCTCGCGGTGCAGATGCTCCGTGCAGGCGGCGCATACCCCGTCATCGCAGTGGATCCCGTGCCGGAAAAGCGGGAATGGGCACTGCAGTGGGGCGCGGACTACGCATTCGATCCCACCGATCCCGATTTTGAGCAGAAGGTGCGGGGCGTGACCGGTCCCGGCGTGAGAGTTGCCATCGAAGTCACCGGCGTTGACCGCGCACTGGATACCACCCTGGACTGCATGGCAAGATACGGCCGCGTAGCGCTTCTGGGATGCACCCGTCACTCCGAATTCGCCATCGACTACTACCGGAAGGTGCACGGTCCCGGCATCACCCTCGTGGGCGCACATACCATGGCAAGACCGGACAACGACAGTTCAAACGGCTGGTGGACCACCCGTGACGACCTGTACGCGGCACTGAAGCTCACCGTGGGCGGCAGACTGAAGCTGAAAGAAATGGTTGCGGAAACCCACACTCCCGAAGAATGCCCCGAAATCTACGCCCGTCTTATGACGGAGAAAACCTTCCCCATCGTGCAGTTCAGATGGAAATAATCGCTCAGACTGATCAGTGAGGTAATAAAAATGAAACAGAAAATCCGTATCGCGCAGGTGGGCACCGCCCATGACCACGCATCCGTTACATACGCCGCTCTCCGCAAGCTCTCCGACGATTTTGAAGTAGTCGGCATCGCGGAGCCCATCGAAAAGCATCAGAAGAATCTCGACACCGTTGCCGCCTATCAGGGAACTCCCCACTACACCGTGGAGGAGCTGCTGAATATGGATCTGGATGCGGTTACCATTGAAATTGAAGAATGCTACGCCACCGAGTACGCCCAGATGTTCGCGGAAAAAGGCGTTGCCGTACAGCTGGACAAGCCCGGCTCCCCCGGAATCGACAATTTCGTGAAGCTGGTGGAAACCTGCCGCAGGCAGAATCTGCCCCTCCAGATGGGGTATATGTACCGGTTCAATCCCATGATCCGCCGCGCCATCGACGAAGCGAAGAAGGGAACCATCGGTGAAGTTTACTCCGTGGAAGCACACATGAGCGTTCACCACGGCATTCCCAAGCGCACATGGCTGGGAGGATACAAGGGCGGCATGATGTACTGGCTGGGATGCCATCTGGTTGACCTGGTGTACCAGATCCAGGGCGAACCGGAAGAGGTAATCCCCATGAACTGCCAGTCCCCCATGAGCCGGGACGACAACGTGGATACCGAAGACTTCGGCTTCGCGGTTCTGAAATACAAGAACGGCGTGTCCACGGTCAAGACCTCCGCGGCGGAATTCAACGGATTCGCACGCCGTCAGCTGGTCATCAGCGGCACGAAGGGCACCATTGAGGTATATCCTCTGGAAACCGGATCCCCGAGAGGCACCGTATCCTACGCAAGATTCACCACACAGGATCACGAACAGAGCCCCTTCCGCGACTGCTCGGAAAAGTGGGAATGCGAACCCTTTGAACGGTACGACAATATGCTCCTGCATTTCGCCAAGCTGGTGAGACGGGAGTGCGAGAACCCCTACGATTACGACTACGAAATCGCCATGTTCAAGCTGTTCACCAAATGCTGCGGCGGGGAAAAGCGGTAACGGAGGCTGAACATGAACAAGCTGACATGGGACAGGGATTCGTTTTATCTGGACGGTGAGCCCTTCCGCATGATCGCGGGAGATATCCACTACTTCCGGATTCATCCCGCGGACTGGGGAAAACGGCTGGATCTGGCTCTGGAATTCGGACTGAATACGGTTCAGACCTATGTGCCGTGGAATGCCCATGAACCCCGCCCCGGTGAATACAATTTCAGCGGATTTCTGGATCTGGGAGCGTATCTCAGACTCTGCGGCGAAAAGGGACTGAAAGTTCTCCTGCGCCCGTCGCCCTATATCTGCTCCGAGTGGGATTTCGGCGGTCTTCCGGCGTGGCTTCTTGCCGATCGTGAAATTGTGATCCGCTCCTCCGAGCCGAAGTATCTTGCCGCAGTGAAGCGGTATTACGAACATCTGATTCCGCAATTCCTGCCGTACCTAGCGACAAACGGCGGTCCCGTGATTGCCGCTGCCGTCGAAAACGAATACGGAAGCTATGGAAACGATCCTGCCTACCTTGAAGCTCTCGCCGGTATGCTCCGTGAGGGCGGTGTGGATGTGCCTCTATACACCACCGATGGGGATACCCCTGCGATGCTTGCCTTCGGGCGGCACAGAGACGATCTGTTCGGTGTCAACTATCGGGCCAAGGCAGGCTCTTCCGATCATGCCGAAAAAGCTGCACGGAAAGCATCGGAGAACAATCCGTTCTTCATCGGCGAATTCTGGTCGGGACGCTCCATGCACTGGGGCGAGCCTTTCTCTCACCGGGATCCCGCCGATCCTGCACAGGGATTCCGGGAAGCCCTGGAACTGGGAGGTCATGTCTGCTTCTATATGTTTTCCGGCGGTACCAATTTCGGGTTTATGGGAGGCGGCAACATCGGCAGATCCTATTCCCCCAGACCCGGCACTCCGGCGCGGTATATCCCTCACACCACATCCTATGATGTGGATGCCCTGATCAGCGAGGACGGATGCCCTACGGAAAAATTCTATCTGTGCCGTGATGTACTGGACGATTGTCTGGGCAGACCCCGGCGGGAAAGAAAAATTTTTGAGCATCCCACCCAGTCCTTTGAAGTGACAGTGGAGGAAACGGCGGAACTGTTTGACAATCTGGACGCCCTGACGGAAGTTTGTGCCCAGTCGGCGATCCCGCGTCCCATGGAGGACTACGGACAGAATTACGGCCTCATCCTTTATACCACGGTTCTGCAGAGCTTTGCCGATCAGGGAACTACGCTCTGTCCGGAAAAATTCCGCGACCGCGCCACTCTGTACGTAAACGGAGAATGGTATGCGACCCATATGCGCGGCAGAGGCTTCCGCGCCGTCAATGACGGAGGCATTCTGATCCCGGACGGAGAGAAGCGGATTGATATGCTGGTGGAAAATCTGGGGCGTATCAACTACGGCAGCGCCATGAACGATGAGAGAAAGGGTGCCGAAGATGCCCTCTGTTACGGTCCGAAAAAGCTGTTCGGATACACCGCGCGCACTCTGCCGCTGAAGGATCTGTCCGGGCTGAACTGGAAGAAGGAAAGTCACCGGGACGGAATGCCCTGCTTCTTCCGGGGGGCTTTTGATGCACAGCGGGATGCCGACACCTGGCTGTCCTTTGCGGGCTGGGGACACGGGTACGCGTGGCTCAACGGGTTCAATCTGGGGAGATACGACTCAGCCGGTCCTCAGATGACGCTTTATGTTCCCCGGCATCTGCTCCGGGAGAGCGGAAACGAGCTGATTATGCTGGATCTGGAACCGCACGGAGAACGGAAATCGGTCCGCTTCCTGGATTCGGCTGTTCTCGAAGGAGAAGCTGCCGAGCTGTCCTGACAAAAACGGTTCTGTAGGACTGTCATACTGTATATAAAGGGGCTGTTGCACTAAGGAGAAAAAACTCCGAAATGCAATAGCTCTTTTTATCTCTAAGCTGTTCATTCGTACTTTTTATGACGCAGGAGTATTTCGAGGACTGCGGTCCTCGATGAGGTGCGTTGCCCATTCAATCCCCCACGATCCGTTGTTATTCTCTCCACCACGTTCCATGGGATAATCCCACGATCCGTGGAGAAATCCCCAAAAACGCGGTTATTGACGGGGCGGCGGTTCTGTGGTATCCTTATACCAACGACAGGGCCCGTCGAACTTATGATGAGGTGAACTTATGGATCTTAAAATTGCCGAACGGCTGAGAAAATACCGGAAAGAGCGGGACATGACCCAGGATGCACTGGCGCAGGCGCTGGGTGTGTCTCCCCAGTCCGTTTCCAAGTGGGAGTGCGGCGACGGGTACCCGGACATCACGTTCCTGCCCACCATTGCCAATTATTTTGAAATCACCATCGATGAGCTGATGGGCAACGACGAAATCGGGCAGGAGCAGGATATCGACGCTTTCTACGATTTCATCAGCAGCACCAACGACTGCGAGGCCTGTGCAAAAAAGGCCGCAGACTACATGAAGAAATACCCGAAGCGTTACGGAATTGCAGGCACGTTTCTTGCCGAAGCATCAGGACTTTCCGGTGAAAAACTGACGGAATACCTGCCCCTGATGCGTGAGACCGCGAAGAAAATCATGAAGGAATGTACGGTGCAGTGGATCCGGGAGAAGGCAGTGCGGATCATGTGCAGCGTCTGTTCCGATGAGGAATTTGACGAATGGCACACTTTCTGCGCTGACGACTACAAAGCTTACAGCGGCGAGGTTCTGGAAGAACGGCTGTGGAAGCAGGGCAAATGGGACGAAAGCCGCATCCGGTTCGATGTGAACAATCTCAACATCCTCCTCCACTTCATGAGCCGCAGCAACCGCAATCTGGCGGCACCCGAGAGAGCTACTGAGTGGTTCAAGAACAACATCCGCCTGATCGAATATTTCGGGGAGAACGGCGAAATCCCCCGTGCATGGTGGGGCAAGTACGCCAATCTCCACTTCCGTGCGGCGTGTTCCTCCTTCGGATACGGAAACAACGAACAGGCGTGGGAGTATCTGGAAAAAGCATTCGAGCTGTACCCGCGATGGCTGGAAATCCCCTGCGGCGAGGAACTGGAACTGGGCAGATTCATCCTGTTCAACGATGTGAAGGCGGTCAAAAACAAGTGGCGGATTCTCGTTCCCGGCGTGGGAGAGGAATACATCTCCGGCGGACATGCGTTCTGTCACGACAGCGACGATATGTACTATGCCATGACCGCACCCCGCGGATGGGAATGGTTCAACGGCATCCGGGAGGACGAGCGGTTCAAGGCGGCCATCGAGCGTGCAAAGACTCTGATGGAAACCTACCCGGAGCCGGCTGAAGAATAAATCCGTTCCGGATTTTGGCAAAAGCTGCTGCATCATGCGGCAGTTTTTTCTTTGCCTCCCACGATTGACAGCGGCGCGGTGATAGAGTGGTATGACAGGACACCGGTCAGAGAATTATTCTGTAATATTCTCTTTCTGTGCGCTGCCGGAAAGGTCTCTGCACCTGAGATATCCTTTTTTGCATTCTTCGTTTCCGTAACGGTAGCCTTCCATATATTTTTCCGCTGCAATCAGCAGATCTTTTTTCACGCCGTGGCCGTGCTCATAGCATCGCCCCAGGGCTTCTTTGGCTTTATGAAGACTGTATCGCTGACTGAATGCCGGTGCCAACTCTCCCTTGAGATAGTATTGAACGGCCTCCTGATAATCGACCTGAAACCCCCAACCGTAGTACAGCATATCTCCGATTTTATTGTAACAATGGAAATCCCCCATTTGAGCGCCTTTTTCATAGCATTCTCTGGCCTTCGCATAATCCTGCTGAACCGCCAGTCCATCCCGATAAAATTCCCCCCACCGCCGCCAGCCTTTAATATAGTGCTGTTCGATGGCCAGATTGGCATACATTTTTGCAAGGGTATAGTCTTTGGCCACACCATCCCCCATGTAATAATTTGCGGCCATCATATATTGTGCACGGGCATTTCCCGCTCTGGCGCAGGTTTCATACAGTCTGGCGCTTTTGGTCATGTCCACCGGATAACCGTACAGGCCATACCAATACAGATTTCCCAGAAAGATTTTTGCGGGAATGGATCCCGCATCGGAAAGAGCTTCGATTTTTTCGATAATCGGGTCAGAAAACGATCGTTCCGGCTCATCCCAGGTATTCCGGACAACATCATCCAGAGCCATTTCCAGCAAATAAAACGTTCCGTCCTGATTCCCGAAGTATTCAGCAATACGAAAATAATATTTTGCGGTCTCTCTGTCTGCAGCACAGGGACCTCCGTAAAGATAGGCTTTGCCTAAAATACAGGCATTGTCAGCCTGATAGCACACACTGAACCCCGACTGTGCTTCTTTTTCCAGAAGTTCCCGCATTTTCTGATTCTCTGCCTCGGAGAATTCATTGCCGTTTCCGAGAATTGACCGTCCCTCTTCCTTTTCGGGTTGATCCAAAAGTGAAGCAAGCAGTGCCGTTTCAAATTCGCTGTCGGAGCTTCGCAGGTGCCAGAACAGACTGTGGTACCGCTGAAGAATCATATCCAGATTCTCCGTAAGCTGTACCTTTTCAATCCAGATCGGCAGAATCTTCTTGCGCAGTTTTTTGGCATATTCCACTTCATCCAGAACCCATTCGGAACAAACCGATTCTTCCGACAGCAGCACAACGAAATAGTCCGTGGAACGGATGGCAGCGGCGATTCGTTTCCGATACTCTTCGCCAAGAATGAGCCCCCTGTCGTACCAAACAGAAATTCCGACTATTTTCTCCATCAATGAAGCGATTTTACAGCAGATCTCCTTATTATAATGAGAATAGCTGATAAATACCTTTCTATCTGTATCTTCCATCATTCTGTCCTTCCGTCCGATATTTGAATAAATTATAACATCAACAATTGTTTTCCGCAAGAGAAATTCCGTTTTTTCATAGCAAAACACTCAATTCAGGGACAGCCTCCCAGTGAGGGCTTCGATGTTTTTGGCAAAAGAAGCTGCTGCATCATGCGGCAGTTTTTTCTTTGCCTCCCACGATTGACAGCGGCGCGGGAATATTGTATAATAAGATATATAATTTATTGAAGAAGAATTCTTGCAAAGGAGACCCTGTATGGATCCCGTACCTCAAACAAGTTCCGGCAGATTCCCCATCCGTTTTCTCGCGTATCTGGTGCTGGGCGCAATTCTGATGGCCCTCTCGGTCTGTGCACTGGCATCCGTCCTGATCCGCTCCGTGGATTCACTTCTGCTTGCCGCCGGTGAGCCTGATTTCGCGGAGATTTTCGCACAGCTGGAAACGGCGGATCTGGACACCCACAGCGTGATTCCCTTCGTGCTCGCCCTCCTCTTCCTTCTTGTCATCGGTCTTCTGTTCCGGAAAATCCGCTGGTGGACCGTGATTCCGGCAATTCCGCTGGGCATCGTGCTGTTTGCCCTGTCCCTTGCAGCATCCGTCTGGCTCACGGATGTCAACGGAATCCGGGTCGGGACAGTCGTGCGTTCCCTGGCCGATCTGCTGGAAGCAGGCATATTCTGAGGAGGATACCATGAAAAAACTATCGATATTCCTTGCATCACTGACACTGCTGACCGCGATCTTCACCGGATGCGGCGCGGCATCTCCACAACTGATTCAAACGGAGGCGGATGATATGACACCGGCACAATGGCACATGGGATTCGGCGATGCCATCATCTCCCACGACGGTCTGGAAGGTCCCTTCTACATCGCGGGCTACGATGCCGACCGGGAAATCACCGGAGTGCTTGACGAAATGCGGGCATCCGCGGTCTGGATGGACATCGGCGGTGAGGGAATTCTCCTCATCGGCGTGGACTGCGTGGGGCTTGGCCGCGACCGGATCGAAAATATCCGCACCGCACTGTCCCCGTTCTGCCTGGAAACCGGATGTGCTTCCGTGAACGTGTACTCCACCCACTCCCACGCCGGCATCGACACCCTGGGGCTGTGGGGAGAAGTGGCAAAGGACGGCAAAAACGAAGGATTCATGGAACGGCTCACCGAAGCCTGCGTGACGGCGGCAAATCTCGCCCATGCGGACCGGAAGGCCGGGAAGCTTACCTACGGGTACGTTCCCACCGATTTCCAGTACGACAGCCGGGAACCCATCGTGTTTGACGAAAATCTCCATCAGCTCAGATTCATCCCCGACGACGGCACGGCAGGCATCCGGATGTTCTCCTATGCCGCTCATGCCGAGTCCATGCGGGGCGCCAATACCCTGCTGAGCCGGGATTTCCCGGGCGTGATGAGTGATCTGCTTCTCTCCAAAACCGGTGAGCGGATGCTCTATATGCCTTCCGCCATCGGGGGTCTGATCATGACCGAGCAGATCGATCCCCCCTCCGGTCCCTTCGATGCGGAAAACGCCGTGAAGGTCACCGGTCAGCGGATGATCCAGTATGCATACAAAATCGACAACGAGCGTGAAGTGGAGCCGGTTCTGCAGATCGCAAAGACCGAGCTTGAGATCCCCATGGACAACACAGTATACCTGTACTACCGTTTCCTTGGCATTCTCGGCAACGAAACCCGTGAATGTGCAGAGAGCGAAACCGGGTATAATCTGGTGACGGAGCTGAGCGTACTGAGACTGGGAGACATCCACATCGCGATGATCCCCGGCGAGCTGTTCCCGGAGCTGGCCACCGGCGAATACATGGATGAAACCTGCCCCCGTCCCGCCGCCAATCCCACTGCGGAAAATCCCGAAGCCCTGAACGCCATCGCGGCGCAGTACGGGGTGGAGAATCTGCTGATTCTGGGTCTGGCCAACGACGAGATCGGGTACATTGTTCCTCCGAACGACTTCATTGTGCATCCCGAAACTCCGTATCTCACCAATGTAGGCGACCTCCACGGCGAGAATCACTATGAGGAGACAAACTCCGTGGGCATTCATGCCGCCGAAAAAATAGCAGAAGCCCTCCGCAGTGTCCTGGCTTCCATGTACAGCTGATTCCCGGAATATACTTTTTTTTAAAAATATTTCAAAAAAGTATTGACATTCTTTCCGATAAATGGTACAATATCAGCCCGTTTCACGAAACAAAGAGACCTTTTCGATGCTCAAGTCTTCCCCTATGAAGGGATTGTTTGACCGCACAGCCGCAAAGGTCTCTTTTTGTCCCCATTTTTCAGATTTTTTGATCGGACAGGAGGTCAGTATGGCAGTAAAACCGGTATTTATCCCCAAGAACACCCCGCCCTTCCGCACCAGTTGGAACGCAGAGTACGTCTACAACGGAGGGTTCGCCGTCTCCCAGAAGCAGAAGAACATCACAGCCGTTCACGAAGCATTCACCGATTCCCACCCCGGCAAAAAGGTTCTGGAAATCTCCAGCAAATCCATGCAGGACGGCGGCTCCCGGCTCAGCGCCTTCCATCTGATGAAATTTGTCCCCTCCCTGAACAGGTCCCTCCCCGTCGAAAATGTCTTTCAGGCAGGCAAGGTTTTCAAAAGCGGCGGTCCCTACACCGACCTGCTTTCGGTCTCCCCCAAGGATGCCAAGCGCGACGAGCGTCTTCGCACCAGCGGTCCTCTCACATCCTTCCGTTTTGAAACACTGGATTTCCCCCTGCAGCCCCAGACTCTTTTCTACGACTATCTCTACATAAACGCCCTTCTGGAAAACGAAGATCTGGCAAAAATTGTCCTGGAGTACGATGCCTTTACCGACATCGAGTTCAATCCCGAAAAAAGCATCAACTGTCAGGCAAAATCCGCCGCCATGTTCGTATCCCTCCACCGGCTCAATCTTCTGGACAAGGTGCGGGATCCCGCGGACTTCATGGAGCTTGTCGGCGTACATCCCTCCCCGGCATCTTCCCGGCCTGTTCCGGAGCCGAAGCAGGACTCCAAACCGCAGGAACCCGCCCTCGGCACCGGGGACAGCATCAGCCACAAACTGTGGGGAACCGGTGTGATCGAGGAAATCACCGGCTCCTCCGCAGCGGTGAAGTTCCCGTCCGTCGGTCAAAAGAAGCTGGGCATTGACTGGATTATGAAGAACTGTCAGATTTTATGAACTGTCGGAGTATGCCCCCCGGAAAGCACGCCGGTTTCTCAAACTTTCCGGGGCAAATCTCCCCAGACTCTTGACAACCCGGAAGAGCTGTGATAAAATATAGTGTAATGTAAAAATAAAGTCAACGGCTTTGATGGGAAGAAGTACGCTGTCCGATGACCTGCAGAGAGCGGTGGATGCTGGAATCACCGCGGTACAGAACAGCCGAAGTAGTCCCGGAGCTCCATGAGTGAACCTGCCGCCCGGCATCAAGTAACCCATGGCGTCCGCTCACGTTACAGAGCTTGGGATTTCCGTCCCGAAAAGAGCGGCATTTTTGCCGAACTCAGGTGGTACCGCGCATTTCTGCGTCCTGTCATTCCGATGGGACGCTTTTTGTTTTCCCCCAGTTAAAACACCCGAAAGGATATTGAATATGAGAAAAGAACTCCCAAAGACCTATTCGCCCTCCGAGTTTGAAAGCCGGATCTATGGCGAATGGTGCGAACAGAAACTCTTTACCCCCGAAATCGACCACTCCAAGGAACATTTCTCCATCGTTATTCCCCCGCCGAACATCACCGGCCAGCTCCACATGGGTCACGCCCTTGACAACACCCTGCAGGACATCCTGATCCGCTACAAGCGCATGAAGGGCTTCTGCACCCTGTGGCTCCCCGGCACCGACCACGCCTCCATCGCTACCGAAGCGAAGATCGTGGAAGCAATGCGGAAGGAAGGTCTGACCAAGGAAGATCTGGGACGCGAAAAATTCCTCGAGAGAGCATGGGAATGGAAGAAGCAGTACGGCGGCCGCATCATCGAGCAGCTCAAGAAGATGGGTTCCTCCTGCGACTGGTCCCGCGAACGCTTCACTCTGGAC
>JAFQWY010000012.1 GCA_017407225.1 Clostridia bacterium
CTGACCGACAACCAGCAGGCGTGAGCCTTGTACCGTATCTGAAAAACGGCTGTACCGAAGAGGACTGCAGCCGCTTTGTGGAAATCCACGACGAATACGGATTTGTACGCATGATCCGCGGAGAACGGTACAAACTGGTCAGACGGTATCTGAACGATGACGATGAGCTGTACGACATGATTGAAGACCCCGGCGAAACCGAGAACCTCATCGGGAATCCGGCACTGGCTTCCGTCAGAGAGGAACTGACTGCCGCACTGGAAGAATGGTTCGAACGGTACAGCGATCCCGTCAACGATGGCAGACATGCGAAAAACCTCACCGGATCGGGGCAGCGGGATCTCTGCACAAAGGACGACGCCTTTGTCAACTGGAATATCATGTACTACTCCCGTGAAAAGCCCATATGATACGCCTGAATAAACAGAAAGGAGCTGTTGCAAGTATAAAAGTTTTGATCCAACTTTTTCAAAAGTTGGCGGGTTTTTAGGGCAGCGCCCTGAATCGAGCTCCGTAGAGCTCGAAACACCCAAGACTTCAGAAAGAGTTCCTCTTTTTGGTACTTTTTCTCCTCGCTAAAGGAGAAAAAGTACGAATGAACGGCTTAGAGTAACAATGGAGCTGTTGCATTTCGGAATTTTCTCCTTAGTGCAACAGCCCCTTTTTCGTACTTATACAGTTCAGATGCAGAGCACATCCTCCCGTGAAACCCATGCATCGGGGGTATGTTCACCGGTTTCAAAGGGGATTTCCAGATAGACGCGCTCCCGGTCTGCTTCAGTGAACGGCTGGATCTTGATGCATCCCTCACGGACGGGGAGACTGCGGAGATCAATGACCCATGTATCCCCGTAGAGATAGAAGTCGGAGATCAGCTCGCCGTTTACATAGAATCCCGCAAGATTGCCCACGGCACGGATTGCCAGCCATTTGTCCTCCGAAGCCCAGCGGACGGTGTATTCGGCGGTGTGATCCTCCACGGGGAGATGCCCCAGCAGCAGTGCGGAGTCATGACAGTTCGGCGTCCGCTCAATTGGAAGCGGAGTCAGCTCACTTGGCTTGTATTCCTCGTACGGCAGGAGAATTACATCGGTGCTGTCGATGCGGTTTACGCCTTCGGTCAGCGGAATCCTTCTGCCGTCGTTCAGAACAATCACCGGATCCAGCCCGGGAACCCTCAGCAGAGTCAGACTGTTCTCATCTGCTTCCACCGGCTGTGCGGAGGCATACAGAAGATCCAGTCCGCCCAGGTTCAGGCTGACCGGCAGGAAGAACGAACTGTCTTCCGGGATATCTGTTTCAAAGGATACGGTGCGGTCGGAGAGATCAATGGTGAACCGGTGTGCCGGGTGAGCGGGAAGCTTTTCAAGACGGATGTGATTATTGATAAACAGAAACCCGCCGGTGCCGTTTGTCCGGAATGCACAGCGAAGAGTTTCCGTATCCGAGAGGGAAGCGGGCATCTCCGACGGCATGACGGCTTCCATGGGAGCCAGCATTTCACCGAAGGATTTCAAGAATCGATGAATATAGGCGAGACGGAACCGGCTTTCCCGGAGCTGCCCCATATCACCGATGGGGGACTGGAAGTCATAGGAAACTACCGGGCAGTCGTTGGGATAACCGGTGGCAAGGCTTTCCTGCATGGTGGTTCTGCCCACCGGATTCAGCCCACCGGTGTACATATAATAGCCAAGCAGATTCAAACCGCTGCCCAGTTTGCAGACTACAAGGGACTCGATATCACGTGAAACGAACAGCGGACGACGGTGGTAGGTGACCTGATTTCCACCGCCCAGTTCGCAGCTCATGAACGGAGTGGGGTATTCCGGGTCGGAAGAGATTGTCCCAGGTTCTGCTCTTTCCAGCAGGTCTGTTCCGATATTGGCATCATCACGATACCTGGAGAAGTAGTAGTTTGGATTGGGTTCCAGTACATGGGTGTGTCTCGCCCAGGGGGCTTCAGGGTATCCACCAAACATGGGAAGCAGGGTATGCGGTAATTTGGCACTCCCCCATCCCGTTGCAGTCATCAGAGGAGCGGTCAGTCCCGTTTCCAGAACAATCTGCCGTACATGTTCCATATAGTAGGGATTCCAGGTCATTTCATTTTCGATCTGAATTCCGAACAGAGGAAGACCGCGTATTTGATCGGCAACTGCCTGAATATAACGGCGGGCATAGGAAATATACGGTTCATTGCCCGAACGCAGTATGGGGCGGCATTCTTCACAGAGCCAGTCCGGGAACCCACCGTTTCTGCATTCGCCGTGAGCCCACGGACCGATGCGGAGACAGAATTCCAGTCCCAGCTTGTGACAAAGCTCGATAAACGCCCGGATATCCCGATTACCCGAGAAATCGAAGGAACCTTTTTCTTCTTCATGATGGATCCAGAATACGTAGGAAGCCACCACTTCGATGCCGCTTTCCTTCATCTTGATTAAGGTTTCTTCCCATTTTTCCCGGGGAACGCGGCTGTAGTGCATCTCACCCATTACGGGGATCCACGGTCTGCCGTTTTTCAGAAGCATCCGGTCGGTGACACGGATTTCGTCATTTCCGAACCCTTCACAGATTCTGTAGTCCGGGCTGTATGCTTTTGCGTTGAAATACATGATTACCTCCTGTACGGTGTATCATTCGGATTACGGCTGTCAGAATTCCACATCAATCCACAGAGGGAAGTGGTCGGACAGGGGCAGGTAGGAGTCGGCAATATACCGGTCGAACCGCTTCACAAATCCGTCCGGGGCGTTTCTCACCATGATGTGGTCGATTGAATGGCGGAATTGCCGGGGCTGATAAGGCTTGAATCCGTCATTGCCGCAGGGATGCCAGCCATTGGTGTCTTCGGCATAGTCCACTGCAATGTCGTGAGCATCGAGGAAGCCTTGCTCAAGGGCGTACTTCATAGTGAGGGAATCGCAGTCAGCGTTGAAATCCCCCACGATTACGGCAGGGCAGCCGTACTTTTTCTGGAATTCTTCAATCTTTTCAATCACCAGACCGATCTGGTACGCTCTCGCTTCGTCGGAACCGTACTGGTAATAACCTGACGCCGGATCGGAGCTTTTCCACCAGAGATGGGTAGTGGTGAAGAGAAACAGATTTCCGTCTTTCTTGGTGCGGAAAACGGCGATTGTGAATGACTTGGTTCTGCTGTTGTTGAAAACTCCGTCAAATCCGGGACATTCATCGGGATACAGGCTGTGATAAGAGTCAACCAGCTCCAGCTTGTCCATGCGGTAGAGAACCGGCGTGTCCCGTCCCCACAGCAGGGCATAGGGAAGGTTCATCCGCTGGAGATTTCCCATCAGTTCATCGATCATCAGAGGGGAAACCTCCTGCAGTCCCACAGCATCAGGCGCGGTCAGGGCATAAACTTCTGCAAATCCCGCTTCACGCGCTGCGGCAGAACAGTCAAGTCCCATCTTTTCCCATTCAGGATGATTTCTGTCGGTTTTCCATTGATTGTTGCTCATCAGTCTCAGTCTGCTCATAGTGTACCTCCGGAATGTGTTTTTTTCAGTATACCACATTTCCGCATCAATTGCAACGGCAGAAAAAACAGTGAAGCTGATTTTCGTGAGTGCTGAGCTTTCCCGATATTTCCATTCATAAGAACGGCAGAAACGATTCATAATAGTCTCGGAAGCAAGAGTGTTCCCGGCGCCGGAAAGATTCGTGCTTCCGAAATAAAATAGAATGGGAGAATCAAACCATGTCTCAGAGAAGTTCCAACAAGATCGTAGTACCCGAAGCAAAGGCTGCTATGGAGCAGTTCAAGATGCAGGCTGCAAATGAAGTGGGGGTATCCCTGAACCAGGGCTACAACGGTCAGCTCACCTCCCGTGAAGCAGGTTCCATCGGCGGTCAGATGGTCAAGAAGATGATCGAAAAGTACGAATCCGAGCTGTCTGCAAAGTAAGCCTGCCCGATTCATGAGGTTTTATTCGTAACCTGAACGGATAAGCAGAAGAAAACCGACAACTGCAATGCAGAAGTCGGTTTTTTGCTTTATTCAGTTGCTTTTTACGGAAACTACCTGTCCATCCACCATGGAGATCACCGTATCCGCCACAGCCGCGGCATCCCGGTCATGGGTAACCATCACCACAGTACAGTTCTGTTCTTCCTTCATCCGCTTCAGCAGTTCCACAAGCTCCTCACCGTTCTTCCGGTCAAGGTTTCCCGTAGGTTCATCGGCGAACAGGATCCTGGGACGGGAGATCATGGCGCGGATCACGGCAACTCTCTGCTGCTCACCACCCGACATTTCCGACGGCAGATGATCCCGACGGTCTGCAATCCCCAGCTGCTCGAACAGGGACAGAGCGAATTTTTCGTCAAACTCCCCGTCGCTGTACACCGAGGGAATCATCACATTTTCCCACGCGGTCAGCACCGGAAGCAGGGCGTAGTTCTGGAACACGAATCCGAAATTCTGCCCACGGAATTTCGCCAGTCTGTTCCGGTTGAGAGCATACAGATTCACCGGGGGATCCTTTTCATTCTGGGGGTAGACGTACACCGCACCGCCGCTGGGATTGTCGATGCCGCCCATCATGTGCAGAAGGGTGGATTTGCCGGAACCGGACGGTCCCACAATGGCGGTGAAGCTCCGTTCCTCAATTCCCACGTTCACCCGGTGCAGGGCATTGACGAAAGAGCCGTAGGAACCGTAGGTTTTCATGAGATTTTCCGTTCTTAAAATAATTCTGCTCATCAGTCTGTATCCTTTCTGATGCCTTCGGCAATCGTGTCTTTGAGAATCCGTTTTGTGGGAAGCCAGCTGCCGAGAATGGTTACAGCGGCGGAGGGAATGTGAACCAGCACGGCCGGAGCCAGCAGTGCGTACATTCTCAGACCGGTTTGGATCACCTCATCCACAAGTTTTTCGATAACCTCCGGCGGGAAATGATCCTTGTCTCCGATAGCACGGATCCACGCCACCTGCGGCATAACATAAAGCGCGGGAATGAGCAGAACCAGTACCAGTGTAATGGAGAACGCCATGATGATGGTGGGATAGTTTTCCGCGCGGACGGACTTGTGAACCGCACGGTCATCCGCACCGATCTGACGGAGAATGGCAATCTCCCGCCGCTCCTTGGTGACCTTGAGGAAAGCGTCCGTATAAGTCATGGTACAGAAGGAAAGGTATAGCATTCCGAAGAAGAAGCACAGCATGACGGTGGTGGCAGTCTGAATCCGTTCCTCGGATTCGGTCTGCACCTCCCGGGCGGTTACATCATACCGCAGGAATGCGGGGGATTCCACCAGATTCTCATACATGGTGCGCAGCTCCTGTTTGTCAGCGTCTTCCCGGAACCAGCCGAGAATCTTCGACCACTGCCCGCCTTCCAGACCGCAGAGCTGACGTCCTTCATCGCTCAGAATATAGGTGAATCCGGGGATTTTCAGATCCTCATATTCCGTAAGCGGAACGATCACCGCACAGATGGTGTATTCATAGGATTCGGTCTGTCTGACATCGTGGTAGGTGTAAATATCGCCGTGCACGGTGGTATCCTCGCGCATGGTGACTTTCTGGGTACCGTATACGGTGATTTTGTCGCCGACGGAAGGAACGGTGCCTGCATGTGCCGGAACAACAGCCACGATCGCGGAGGGATCTTCAAAAATCCGGTAGGGATCTCCATCCGTGACGGCGAAGGATGCCAGATCCATAGCGGTGCGGTTCAGGGTAATAATGGTTTCACCGTTGTAGTCGCTGTATGAGTTTTCGTTCTTTACATAAGGATAATGCTGATAGATGGTGTCGCCCACATCCATGAGCTTCTGTTCTGCTCGTTTTTCAAGATCAAAACCGGAGATTGCATCATACATCGCAACCGTTTCGATCAGGGGCTGCTGTTCCAGCTCGGCCGCCAGTTCTTCCGTCAGCGGAACAATCCGGGCGTAGGAGTTGGGGACTTCTTTTTCCGAAACGGTGAGATCCGCCGCATACTGATCCAGCTTATCCAGAATATTCGCTGTTTCCGAACGGAGAGCAATCAGCAGGGTCACGAACACACCGCAGACGATGCAGATAAGGGAGGTGATAATCGCCGTGACAATCCGGGATTTCAGCACCCGTTTCGCCTTCAGCAGGGAGAGGGAGAGAATTTTATCCTTCGCCCTCGCAAGCTTGTCGGAGGAACGAGCAACGTACGGAATCTTATACTTTGCCTGACCGGAGATCAGCACGAAGGGCAGCTCCATGGTGATTCTGGCAATGCCGATGTAGGTGAAGAAGCAGGCCAGCAAACACCACCACAGTGCCGCTTCGATCAGTTTCATCCACGGCACGGCGAAGATGTAGTCCACATCCGTTATGGAAGCGGAATTGAAGGCGGATATGTAAATATTGGAGACCCCTGCGGAAATGAGGATCACCGGAACTGCCGCAATCAGCCCGATCAGGAGAATCTGTCCCGAGGAAATGGTGCAGATCTGCCTGCGGTTTGCGCCGATTGCCCCGAGAATTCCGTATTCCTCGGAGTTGGATGTGACCCAGTTCGCCATGAACGACGCCATCATCAGGGCTGCAACGGCAATGACCGGCATGGAAATGGCGATGAGCGGAATGGCGGCCTGACTCTCCAGATCCTCCAGATAGCCGTTGTTGACGTATTCTTCGTATTTTACTTCATACTGATGCCATTTTGTCTGCTGCTGATCGATTTCCTTCAGCGGTTTCAGCTTCTGCCACTGGGATTCCGACAGCCGCAGTTCCCGGAAGAAATAATC
>JAFQWY010000109.1 GCA_017407225.1 Clostridia bacterium
CTCGCTGTGAAGGCACCGTTGACGCTGACCTCACCGCAATCGGTTACGTTCCGAAGGCTGAAGACATCAACATCGAAGGTCTTGAAGATGTTACCATCGACACCATCCGCGACCTCCTCTCCGTTGATACCGAAAGCTGGAAGGCTGACGTTGAAAACATCAAGGAATTCTACGCAATGATCGGTGACAGAGTTCCCGCTGAGCTCCACGAAGAACTTGCTGCTCTCGAAGCAAGACTCGGCTAATTTCTGAATCCAACACAAATCCGGTTGATTCCATCTGGTTTCAGCCGGATTTTTCTGTAAATCTGCGTTTTTTTGCGAACCGATTCCAGTTTCACGACACTTCATGTACGAAAGGAGGCGACGGCCATGCTGAATATGAACGAGATCGCACAGGAATACATGGGAAAGCTATACTACTTCTCGCTGAAGAAAACCTCATCCACTGCCGATGCGGAGGATCTGACCCAGGAAATTCTCACGGAGGTATTTGCCGCTCTTGCCAAAGGCCATGAAACGGATGATCCGAACGCGTGGATCTGGAAAATCGCACGGAACCGTTATGCCCGATGGGCGGACAGAACTCACCGCACCCGGCAGGATGTTTCCGTTGACGATCTGGATCTTTCCGACAATACATCTGTGGAAGACAGCATAATCGCAGAGGAAGAACGTGCCCTCCTCCGGCGTGAGCTTGCGCTGATGTCGAAGGACTACCGGACAATTCTCTGTGAATATTACTTTGAAAACCGGAGCATTTCATCGATATCGGCAGATACCGGACTGCCTCCCGGAACCATCAAACGAAAGCTGTACGAATCGAGACAGCAGATCAGGGAGGGCATGAAAATGTCAAGAACTTACGGAAAACGCAGCTTCAAACCCGAAAACATCACCTACACGCAGAACTGGGATCCGAATACCGGTCCCGACGGAAGACGTCTGATCCGGAGGCTGATTCCGCAGAATCTTCTGCTGGAAGCCTACGACAATCCCTGTACGCTTGAGGAACTGAGTCTGGCGCTTGGAATCGCGGTTCCCTATCTGGAGGATGAACTGGAACCTCTTCTGGAATACGGGCTGATGGAGAAGGTCGGAGACAGATACCGCACCGGCATCGTGATTCTTTCCAGACACGCACAGGATGAGCTGTATGATATTGCGGGAGAACTTGCGGATCGGATGGCCCCTGTCGTGAAAGCGGCAATTAAGGAAATTCGGATGAAGCCATGCGGTTTTCTCAATCAGCCGTTCGAGGATTTTGTTCCGGTAATTGTGGAGAAGCTGTGCTGCTTCAGCAGAAACCGGCCTTACGACGTTCCTGCCAATCCGGACAGTTCGGTTTTCACCATTCGTCATCACGACGGCAGCCACTGGGCAATCATGGGACTTGAGATTACGGACAAAGAATCCAAGTTTCTGCATATGGGAGGATACGGGCAGTTTCACCAGGTTCTTATTCTCGGAAACCGGGATCCCGATTCGCTTGCCATTGATCCCTCAGCTGTGCCGGTGATTCCTTCGTGGGATGCACTGACGGAGTATCTTTCCAATTCCCATACCCCGGAGCTGACCGCGCTGTTTGACGAATTCATGATCCACCGCAACCGGATTCTGAGCGAAGAAATCCCCGGATATCTGCAGAAAACGGCCATGTTCAGCACCAACATCGACTTCCGCAGACTGGTGATGGATCGCCTCATTGCCGACGGAACCATCGTACTTCATGAGGACATGAATCAAAGTCCCATGGGCGTATATAACTTCGCATAATCTTACAGAACCGGCTCATCGGGTCGGTTCTTTTTTTGTACCATCTTGATTCTGCGTTCGGTTTATGCTATAATGTATTATCAAGTAAGATTCCGAAAGGGTACTTCATGTCCGATTTCAACAAAAACGCACCCGTTTACCTGTCGCACTGCCCGAACTACGATATTCCCGCTCTTGTGACACAGATAAAAACGGCATTTGAGGCTCTTAAAATCACCGATGAGCTGATTGCCGGGAAGAGGGTTCTCCTCAAGCCCAATCTGGTCATGGCGAAAAAGCCGGAGTTCGGTGCCACCTCCCATCCCGCTTTCATGGAAGCACTGACCGAGGTCTGCTTTGATCTGGGTGCAGCTTCCGTGACCCTTGCCGATTCTCCCGGAGGTCCCTACAATGCGGCGGCGCTGGCCCTGGTTTACAGAACCTGCGGCATGGATTCCGTTGCTGACAAACGCATGGTGTTGAATCAGGATTTCACCTGGCAGACGGTAAATACTCCCGGCGTGAAGCTGAAATCTTTCCACATTCTCACCGCAGTTCAGCAGGCGGATGTGGTCATTGATGTGTGCAAGCTGAAGACCCATTCCCTTACCGGTATGAGCTGCGCAGTGAAGAACCTGTTCGGCATTATCCCCGGTGTGGAAAAATTCGAAATGCACTCCAGCTATCCGCAGGTTCCCGATTTCTCCGAAATGCTGGTTGATCTGGCGGAGTATCTGGTAAACAGTAAAACATTTATTGCGGTGTGTGACGGTGTGCTTTCCATGGAAGGCAACGGCCCCACCCACGGCGTTCCCAAGAAAACCGATCTCTTTCTGGCGTCCCGTTCCCCCTTCGCGCTGGATGTTATCGCGGAGCACATCATGAAGCTGGACGGCAGAATCATCCATCTGGACTGTGCCGCAAAACGCGGACTCGTCTCACGGGATTACGGTGACATTCCCCTGCTTGGACAATGGGACAGCGTATCCTGCCCGCAGTTCGATTTTCAGCCCCCGGACACCGAAGCCGGGAAATTCCTGCGGAATCTGCCGGATTTCATGGGCGGACATCTGGCGAAGCTGTTTGAAACCAAACCGGAAATTCTCAAAAACAAGTGCATCGGATGCGGCAAGTGCGTCACATCCTGCCCAATGCACACCATTACCATAAAACAGAAGAAAGACGGCAGAAAGCGCGCCGTGATTCATCGGAAGGACTGTATCCGGTGTTACTGCTGTCAGGAACTGTGTCCCATCGGTGCGGTGGGTACCAAACAGAATCCCCTCATCAAGCTGATCCATTAACCGAATACCGACAACCGTCCACATGATCCCGGAGGTGCTTATGATTCTTTCCCTCAATGCGTACGCGAAAATCAATCTGTATCTGGATGTTCACGAAAAACGCCCGGACGGATACCACGATCTGGTCAGTGTCATGCAGCAGGTCAGTCTGCACGATACCATTTCCGTCAGACGTCTGGATTCCGGCATTACCCTCACCTGCACGGATTCTGCCATTCCCACGGATGAGAGAAACATCGCACACAAATGCGCCCGCGCATTCTTCGACTATTTCAGGCTGAACGGCGGTGCGGAGATTCACATTGAGAAGAAGATTCCCGCAGCAGCCGGTCTTGCGGGAGGATCCACGGACGGTGCAGCGGTTCTTACCTTGCTTAACCGCCTTTACGGCACCGGTGCGGATGCAGAAACCCTCTGCGAAATCGGCGCGAAGATCGGTGCGGACGTCCCCTTCTGCATCATGGGCGGCACCTGCATCTGCGAAGGAATCGGCGAAATTCTCACACCCGTGACTCTGCCCAAAAAGAATTACCGAATCCTCATCGCGTTCCCCGGAAACGGTGTATCCACTGCGGAAGCATTCCGGGCACTGGACTCCACCCCGTCCGATTCCGCAGGGCACATCCCGGACGACGTACTGATTCCGCTGAAATCCGGTGAAATCCCGAAAAAGCTGTACAACTCCTTCGAGCGCGCTGTCCTGCCCGTTCACCCGGCAGCAGTCAGAGTGAAAGAGATCCTGCTGAAAAACGGCGCTGTCACCGCTATGATGAGCGGAAGCGGTCCCTCCGTCTTCGGGCTGTTCTCCTCGGAAGAATCCCTGCATCCCGCAGAAAACGCACTGATGCAGGCGGGATTTGATGTCTACCCCTGCGAACCTGTATAAAACAACACCATATATATCACACGAAAGGAATTCACTATGTCCGATCCCATCATTTACAAAGGCCGCGGCACTCCCGAGATGTACGACGATCTCATGGATTTCATGAACTACGTCTTCGGCTTCAACGGCAACGATTCCGACTTCAAGAAACTTCTCCCCAAGCTGTACAAGCCCGAATATGATCCCTGTTATGCCAACTATGTGGTTACCGAAAACGGCAAACTGAAAGCCGCAATCGGTGCATTCGACTCCGTTCTGCAGGTTGGTGACGAAACCCTCACCTGCCGCGGCATCGGCAATGTTGCCGTTCATCCCTACTCCCGTTCCAAGGGATACATGAAGGACTGCATGAAGATGGCCCTGGACGGCATGATCGCCGACGGTGTGGACTATTCCGTTCTGGGAGGCATCCGTCAGCGCTACAATCACTTCGGTTACGAAACCAGCGGCCCTGCTTACAGCGTTAGCATCGGCTCACGGGACATCAATTACGTCTTCGAACGGAAAGGAATTCCTTTTGTTGAACTGGATCTGCACACCGTATCCGAAAACGAAACCGATCTCATTGACAAAATGTATGCCCTCCACGCCACCCGTCCTCTCCGCACTGTCCGTCCCAGAGAACAGTTCCTCGACATCTGCCATTCCTGGCGTGCTTCCGCTGTTGCAATCCTGAAAGACGGCGAATTCAGAGGCTATTATGTTGAAAATCTGCAGGAACTTACCCTCGTGGATGAAAATGACTTCAACGATGTCATCCGCAATTACATCCGCCGCCATGGCAAGGTTTCCATGCATTTCGCAGCATGGGAGACCGAACACATGGCAAAAGCAGCAGCGATCGGCTATGCTCCCACAATGGATTACTCCGATATGTTCAATATTTTCAACTACAAAAAGGTCGTAAACGCATTCCTGAAATTCAAGGCATCCTATACCGATCTTGCCGACGGCGAAATCACAGTCAGAATCAACGGTTTTGCCGGGGAAGAAAAACTTCTGATTTATGTGGAAAACGGTGTTCCCTACGTGGAAGAACACACCGGAGACTGCGACATCGAACTGGAGCATCTGGAAGCTGTCACATTCTTCTTCGGACTCTATTCCCCGTCCTGGACCAAAGTTCCCGCAGCAGCACGGGGCTGGTTCCCGCTTCCTCTGTACGTTGATAACGCAGACCACGTATAAACAAAATCAATACGGATTCTTCTTTCGGAGAGTCCGTATTTTTTTGCGCCTGCCCGAATAGAATGAAGCAAAAACAAAAGCAGGTGCATCATGAACGAAACCATCCGAATCGTATCAGGCAGACAGATCCGCAGGAAAACGGATGCGCCCCCCGAAAAAATACCCGTCCCTTCCTTCAGCACCGGTCTGACCGCTGAGGAAGCGGAAAAATCCCGGCAGCTGTACGGCTCCAACACGATGACTGCGAAGAAACAGGCAGGATTTTTCACTCAGTTTCTTTCCAATCTCAACGACCCAATCATCAAGATTCTCATAGCCGCACTGTTGATCAATATCATCTTTACATTCACCCACATCAACTGGGCGGAAACCATCGGAATCGGGCTGACCGTCCTGATTTCAGCCGCAGTCACCACCGTCTCGGAACACTCATCCGGTGCATCTTTTGAAAAACTGTACGGACAATTGGGTGACTCTATGGTAAGGGTAATCCGCAGCGGCACAGAGATCAGCTGTTCTGCTTCGGAACTGGTGAAGTACGACGTGGTGCTTTTATTCCCCGGTGATACCGTACCGGCTGACGGAATCATGCTGCGCGGCTCGGTGGGATGCGATGAATCCCCTCTGACGGGAGAAAGCAGAACAGTGGAAAAACAACCGGATCCCCAAATGCTGGCACAGTTGTACCGTACAGGATCTGCGGAAGCAAAAACCGGTCCGGGGGGATATTTACTGCGCGGAAGCCATGCGGCATCGGGAAGCGGTGTGATGCTGGTTCTTGCCGTAGGTGACAGTACTATGTACGGAGGGATTGCTTCGGAGCTGGCGGATGTAAATGCGGTCAGTCCCCTGAAAGACCGATTGACCAAACTGGCCGGAACCATTTCAAAGATCGGTTATGCATCCGCGATTCTGGTAGCCGCGGTTCATCTCGCCGATGCTTTCTGGTTCGATGCCGGCATGAATCCCTCTATCGCGCTGGCTCGCATGAAAGACCTGCGTTATCTGTTCAGAGAGCTGATTCAGGCACTGACGCTTGCCATCTCCGTTGTAGTGGTAGCGGTTCCCGAAGGGCTTCCCATGATGATTACCGTTGTTCTGTCATCCAATATGAAGCGGATGATGAAATCGGGTGTTCTCGTGCGGCGGCTTGTGGGCATTGAAACAGCAGGAAATGTGGATATACTGTTTACCGACAAAACCGGTACACTGACCACGGGTAATCTTACGGTTGCCTCCTTTATTACCGCCGACTCCGGGTACAGAACATGGAAGGAATGTCCCGCCGATCTGAAAAAGAACCTGCAGAATTCTGCCCGCGCCTGCACCTCCGTCCATAATTCCACCGAAGAGGCAATCAACCGGTTCTGTAAGATTCCACGAATCCCGGATCCTGTCCGGGAACAGATTCCCTTCGATTCAGCCCGTAAATTCTCCGCCGGTGTAGTGGACGATCGGTTGTACATCCGGGGAGCTTCCGAATATCTGCTGCCGTCCTGCACCCATCTCCGGAAATCCGACGGCACCGAAGTTCCACTCTCCGCTGAAAAGACACGAATGATCCGGGAAACCATATCGGAATATGCCGCAAAGTCCTACCGGATTCTGCTGTGTGCCGAAGGAAAACGGGAGCTGTTTCTCCACTTAACCGAATCTCTGCCGACGTCCGGGCTGGTTCTGACCGGTTTGTTCGTCATCCGCGATGAGGTCCGTCAGGAGGCCGCATCAGCTGTAAGAACCTGTCGGGAAGCCGGCATTCAGGTTGTCATGCTGACGGGAGACAACAGTGAAACCGCCGCAGGAATTGCAGTGGAATGCGGAATTCTGCCGGAACACCATACAGTCTATATGCCCGGTGATTCTGTGAATTCCCTTCTTCAGCGCAAGCTTCCTCTGGTTCTGGACGGTCCCTGTCTGCGCTCCGCATCGGATGATGAAGTGACTGCCCTCCTTCCGCTGATCCGGGTGATCTCCCGTGTGACCCCTGCCGACAAAAGCCGTCTGATCCGGATAGCCAAAGCTTCGTCCCACATAACGGGCATGACCGGGGACGGCATCAACGATGCGCCTGCGCTGAAAGCCGCCGATGTGGGATTTGCCATGGGAAGCGGTACCGACGTTGCCCGGGAAGCCGGTGATATTGTGATTACCGATGATAATTTCTCTTCCATCACTCAGGCAATCCTGTTCGGGCGCACGATCTTCTCAAGTATCCGGAAATTCATCACCTTTCAGCTCACCATGAATCTGGCTGCGGTGGGAGTGTCCGTCCTCGGCACCATATTCGGGATCGAGCATCCGGTTACCGTGATCCAGATGCTGTGGGTGAATATCATCATGGATACCCTGGGATCACTGGCCTTTGCGGGAGAACCAGCCCTTCCCGACTGCATGAAGCAGACTCCGGTAAAGCGTGACGAGCCGATTTTAACCGGAGCAATGACCTGCCAGATTCTGCTGACGGGCGGATACGCGGTTGTTATGGCCATGTATTTTCTACTGTCGCCGCAAATCCGTCACTGGTTCGGAGGCGGTGAAGTGTACCATCTGACCCTCTTTTTCGCCCTGTTCATTTTCATGGGAATCGGCATTGCTCTGTGCACCCGGACTCCGCGGCTGAATCCGTTTTCCAATATCGGCAGAAACACTGCATTTCTTGTAATCATGCCGGCAGTCGCACTGATCCAGCTCATAATCATCTATTTCGGTGGAGATGTGTTCCGCTGTATCCCACTGGAAGCAGATGATCTGGCAGTCTGCGCTGTTTTTGCCCTGACAGTAATCCCCGCCGACACCATCCGGAAAGCTGTTGTAAGACTGCTCCGGAAAAAATAAAAAAAGACACATGAACAGGTCCAGTAAAAACGGACAGTGACAAAAAAACTCCAATGTAGTAAAATAACTACAAAGGAGTTTTTTGTTATGTCAGGAAAAAAAGGAATGAAACATTACCCGGAAGAGTTCAAAGAACAGGTGAGGCAGGAATA
>JAFQWY010000110.1 GCA_017407225.1 Clostridia bacterium
CAGCACCACTGCGGCAATGCCCGCGATCCAAAGCATCACAGTCGCCAGTGACGGAAGGAAACGGCGTGCCAGCAGAAACAGTGCCACGATTCCGGCAAGGCCAAGGATTCCGGTAATCCCGGATGAATTGTCACGCATGGTATAACTCCTTATTTTCTGATTCGATCATTTCCTTCAGTATATCCGCTTCACTGAGTGCATGATCCTCTGCTGTACATACATCATTCAGCACACCGATCATATCTCCGTTGGCATCCCTCAGATTTTCCATGATCTGTCCGGTGTTCTTCATGGCGAGAGCCAGTGCGGTCTGATTCTTCCACAGCGCGAGGGTATTTGTCAGCAGGGACTGTATCTTTTCCGACAGTGCGGTATTGCATCCCTGCAGAATCCGGATCTGCGTCAGGGTCTGCATACACACCATCCGGCTCAGCTTCAGATCATGGAGGCGTTTTTCAAACCGTTCGCGCAGTTCCTTTTCGGTTGATGTATCTTCTTCCAGTTTCCGCTGCCCGGCTTCGGTAAGGACGGTCAGTTCTCTGTACTGTTCCAGAACACTGTCATACAGTTTATCAAGCATCACGAAATCCCGCAGAAGCCGGTTCCGGTGGCTTTCCAGTTCAGCCGCAATGGCATCCGTGCTCTCAGCGGCAGATTCATACCGTTTCCGCAGGTTTTTACGTTCTCTCCGCCGGAACAGCCATCCGAAAAATCCTGACTGTACCTTTGCATCCGAACACGCCCGCAGTTCCTTCACCAGATCGCTGATCCGTTCGCCGACTGCGGCGGAATCGTCGCTCCGGGTCATCTTCAGCAGTTTATCGGAAACCTCGGCGAGCTTTTTCTGACCGGCGGTTCCGTAAGTCAGAGAAAGTGCAGAATCCGTCAGGTCGATTTTTCCCGCAGTTTCCTGTATCTTCTGCCGGTCGGCGTCGGTCAGCTCAATTTCCGGCATGGGTTGTGTAAGTTCTGTCATTGTTTCCTCTTCTCTTAACCGACGATCAGCAGGCTTCCGAACTGCATTCCGTGTTCCTCTTTCAGTTGTTGTTTGATTGCATCAAGGTCATACTCCGCCGGATCGGCACCTTCCGGCAGCAGAAAATTTCCATGGATCTCCAGCATCGGACGGGACGCCGGATCTCTCACAAAGGCATCCATATTCTCGGTATCCGTCCCTGCCGGCAGTACATAAACTCCGAACCACTGCGACCCGAAATACTCGACACCGGGGATTTCATTCGCCGAATCTCCATCCCGGACAGGTACCATGACCGTGCATAAAAAGTAATGATCCTCTGTATTATCCGCATCAAGCCCCGTGATTTCCTGAATATAGGCCTGGGCAGCTTCATTCAGCTTTGCCTGCGCATCCGGATCGGTCCCGAAATATACAGCACCGGTCACGGTGTTTATCATGAACCACGTATTCTCTTCCCCGGTGCGGATATAGCCCGACGCATAATCCGACAGATATTCATTTCCATCACGAAGCGGCATCACAATATACGCCTTGCATTCGGTCAGCTCCGCGTCCGGCATATGTTCCGCAAGCCATGCCTGTATCATTTCGGTTCCCTTTGCCGTGACCTGATCTGCGTCCGCCTGTTCGTACATTGCCTTCGGCATGAAACAGCCGGCCAGACACAGGACGGAAGCAAACAGGACTGCGAACATTTTTATCATTTTTTTCATACTGTACCTCCCGGTTATGGAGTATTTTCTTCTCAAAATCCTCCATAACGGGATGAAGGACTTTGAGAAGAAGGGGAGACTGTGCTCCCCTTTCTTCATGCTATATACAGTTCCTTTACTCAGGGAATAGAGTTAAACGCAGATTTCTAACCTGCTGCATAACGATCGATCTGAACTGCGGCGTTTTCGTCCACACTTCCGGATCTGTTGACATCGCCTACGATCAGTCTATATGCAATCGTTTCTGCTATATAATATTTTTATGAAATCCATTTCGCCTTCCCGGAATCCTCCTTACCTGAGAAGGACTCCGGGAAAACGGGGAACCGAAATTCCCTGTTTTCTTTTCATGTTTTTCTTTTACCCGATAGGATATCTTTCCGGCAGGATGGTATGTCTTAACAGATAAAGGGCGTCGTCAATGTCTACATCATTGTCTTTGTCATAGTCCGATGTATTTCCGCTTACGGGATATTCGTCCGGCTGGGAGATATGTCTATACAAATACATGACATCATCGATATCCACATCACTGTCACCGTCCACATCGCCGTTGGGAACATTGTTCTCGGTAAAGACAGCTTTTACCGTTACGGCACTTCCAGGTCTTGTGAAGTAATACACGCCTTCCTCTGTTACAACCTCGATATCAACACCGCCTTCTCCGTTTTCGGATTCAACGATCTTCTCATCGGTAACTTCGAGTTCTACGTCTTCCGTACCGTCGTTGCATGTAACGGTCAGTTTATCCAGCATATAACCGTCGTCGGGCGTTACGGTGAGCTTGGCTTCAACACCGGGCGCATTGTACTTTTCCTCAACCTCAACTGTACCATGTACGCTGTCCTCAACGATAACCGGGACAACCACATCGCTGCCGAGGCTGTTATCATTCAGCGTTGCGGGTTCGGAGATTCTCTTGTTCGGAGCCTTGGCGGTAGCGGAGACGGAGAATACGCCGCCATTCCTCTGAAGCTCATCACTGCTGAGTGTGTATTCCTTGCAGTCCGGGAAGCCTTCTGTATCCACTTCTCTGCCGTTCACGTAAAGGGTCAGTTCGACTTCTTCATCATCTTCCATATAGGTCTCGAATCTCATGCTGCCATCATCGAATTCCATATAGTTGATCACGGGCTTGGGCGTGATTTCGATCTCCTGAACACCGCTGATGGAAACCGTCGTATCCTTGTCTGCTGTGAAAGTGTACTTTCCATTTTCTTCCGGTGTCAACGCTTTGTTAAGAGTCAGACGACCCTCTTGAACCGGAATAGTTACCTTAAAGTTGTCAGCCTTTTCGTATCCGTCTTTGATTTCCACGGTGAAGCTGACTTCGCTGTCCTTTTCAACATCAAACGACCGTCCGGCCTTATTTGCCTGAATACTATTATACTTAATACTGCGGATATCGGCAGGACTGAGATTGCCGTTGTTCAGCAGCTCATCGAGAGCACCTGAATTGACCGGTTCAACATAAATACGGTATCCGCCATCGGTGCTGCCCGGCATGCTTACTGTGGCAGCCAGTGCGAACTCAGCCGTGAAGACTGCGTCTTTGACTGCCGTGAACGACAGGGATTCTTTCGTGCTGAGCAGATGACCGTCCAGATACCATCCGGTAAACACAAAGCCCTCGTTGGGAGTCGCAGTAATCCTGCCGCGTGTACCGTATTTATACGTACCGGCGCCTTCAACAGTAC
>JAFQWY010000111.1 GCA_017407225.1 Clostridia bacterium
ACACCGCTGAAGGCCGCGACGGCATGGCTCTCGGTCAGTACATCGCCGGCATGGGCTTCTCCAATGTAGGTCTCGGCGTTGACCACTCCATGGCACATACCCTGTCCGCTTACTACGATATGCCCCACGGCAAGGCGTGCGCTACCCTTCTCCCCGCAGTAATGGCATACAACGCTCCCTGCACCGGCGAAAAGTACCGCGAAATCGCACGGGCTATGGGTGTCAAGGGTGTGGATGCAATGACTCAGGAAGAATACCGTCAGGCAGCCGTTGACGCAGTTGCAAAGCTGGCGGAAGACGTCGGAATCGTATGCTCCCTCAAGGGCGTGGCAAAGGAAGAGGATATCCACCAGATGTCCGTTGACGCCTACAACGACGCCTGCAGACCCGGCAATCCCCGCGAAGTCAGCGTGGAAGACATCGAAGCTCTGTACAGAAGCCTGATGTAATTATCTAAAACAAAATTGAGACTGCCCGTCGGGTATATCCCCGGTGAGGCAGTCTCTTTTTGTTATTCAGATGCAGGGCTTGTATTCGTCGAGGCCCATTTGGTGATAAGGAGTTCTGTACAGCTCCACTGTTCTGTGCGTATTCCAGAATTCATCGGTGAACTGATCTCTTATTAATTTATACGCTTTACGGAGCGCGGCATCACATTCCTCCAATCTGCCCATTTTATAATAACAGGCAGCAATTCTGACCGTTATAGTTCCTTGATTGATCTCATGTTTCAGAAGTCTGTATTCGTCTGGCAGTTTTCTGTGCAAAAACGGTTCAATAACATGAATCGCTTCTTCAAATGAGAGAATCGCATTTTCGTAGTCTCCCATTTCGTAGAAGCTCATTCCTTCATTTTCACATACCATAACCAATTCCTGCTGCGCCCACTGCTTCCAGCTTCGCACCTCATGCAGCCGATCCTTTTCGTTCAGAAACATCGCCGTACAGCGCATCCGGTCATAAATATCCAGATGATACCGGTATGGCATGGACTCTATCAGCTTTTTGCCCTCTTCATACCGTCCGGTTGTGATATAGATATCCGCCATATCTCCCATGACGCCGAGATAGATGAAAGAATCCTCGCATTCCTCGCAGATCTGCTTTCCGAGTTCCAATGCTTTTTCTATCAGGTCAGTTCTGTTATATGCTCGAATTTGACCGGCATACCACTCAAGAAGTTCCCGTTTCAGAATATGTCCGCCGGGATAAGCGGCAATGCCTTCCAGAAGGATTTTTTCTGCTTCCTCAAATGGGCGTCCCCCTCTGGAACTGTACAGTACCTCCATAATCTTTTCTTCCAGCTTATCCGCATCATAATTGAACAGCGTATCCATACTTACGCCAAAATATCCCGCAATCACCGGAAGCATGGCGATATCCGGGTATCCGGTGCTCATCTCCCATTTGCTGACCGCCTGAGAGGTGATCCCCAGCGCGGATGCAAGCTGTTCCTGCGTGATCCCCTTTTTCTTCCGCAGTTCACGTATTTTGTTTCCGATATTCATTTCCATAATATTATACTCCTTTCGGACGATTCAGCATCGGTACCTTGCTTGAGTATAATATAACATAACACCGTCCGCAAATCAACAACCGCGTTTTTGGAAAAATCCAACGGATCGTTGTACCGGATCAGGTGTAGTCAGCCAGAATCCGTCGGTTGAACGCTTCCAGATCCACTGTTTTCGCCGCGCGGCATTTCTTCATGGGATACCCCGCGTAGGCGGATTCGTTCATCCACATTTTGCCGTAGGCATTCACATTCACCGTCATGCCACGTGCGAATCCGTCCGTCAGCACAACAGCCGTGATGGATTCCGTACCGCAGACCGAAGGATCTTCCGCATAATACACCACCAGCGGATCGTGGAGAAGGAGAGGTGCCGCAGGACGGTCCTTCCGCCACAGTCCGCACATTTCCGTCAGGTATTTCCGCGCCGGGTCGTCCCCGGTGTAGTTCACCAGAGCATCGTACAGCGCAGATTCCGCTTTGCATAGATGGGTCACGTCCGCACCGATGCACTCCAGATTGTCAAGAGTACGGAACATCAGATCCGCCGCCTCCACATCGCACATCACGTTCCAGTCCGCATACTGCTTATAATACGCGCCGCCCATGATGCACACCCTGCCGCAGAGATTCAGGGCTTCCGGATCCTTTTCAATCACCCGCGCCATGTTGGTGAAGGGGCCTATGGCGATCACGCACAGCTCTTTCCCATATGTCCTGCAGGCTTTGATGATGAAATCCGCCGCCGCATCGGGATCCACACCGTCGGGAGCGTAGTTTTCCGCATCTTCCGTGTAGTGGATCACATGACCGTACTCCTTCGCAGGTTCCGCCATGGGCACGCCGAATCCTGCGTAAACGGGCGTATTTTCGTAGCCCTTTCCGTAGAGGGTGACCAGCTTTTTCGCCATTTTCGCACGGTCAGCGGTATTGCGGAACACTGTGGTCACGCCGATCAGGTCAAATCCCCTCTCCATGGCGGCGTACAGGGCAATGGCATCGTCAATGTCGTCGCCGATGTCCATATCCATCAGAAGTTTGTATTTCTCAGCCATATCACACCTTCACCAGAACCACGGAATTCTTCTTCATCACAAGATGCACCGCACCGTCCGTGACAGTGACCGTGGTTTCGGTGCAGTCGTGTTCTTCATACAGCAGGGAGACAACCGCGGTTTCCGCATCCGTTCCGATGAGAGGCAGATCGAATTCCCGGGTATCCGTGCAGCCGTCATCGTCATTGTAATATACCAGCATGATAGCCCCGCCGTTTTCCCCGGATGCCGCGACCGCCTTTACACCGGGAACCGGATTATCCACAGCTGCCGCATTGCCAAGACGGTACAGGCAGTCAAACATGGGGAAAGGATAGTACCCCTTGATGGGTTCCATGGTATAGTAATCCCACAGACCGCAGAAGCAGGACGGCTGTGCGTCATAGTACATGAGCATATCGAGGGGCGAGTTCTGGCATCCCAGCATACAGCCCGCAATGAACGCCGCACCCTTCATGTTGATGATCGTCTTCACGGAGTAAATGAACGCATCCCCCCAGTTGCGGATGTAGTTCCACTCGTTGAGGATGTTCTCGGCATCTGTGTAGCCGTATTTGTCCATGAGAGCCTGCACGGCACTGCACTTGTTCACCATAGCATCGGGGGATGTGGTGTAGATATGCCAGGAGAAGAAGTCCAGGGGAACCTTGTGCTCCGACATATATATCAGGAACCGTTCCGCCCAGTCCATGCGGTGTGCCAGTGCGGGACCGCCGATTTTCAGATCCGGGAAGCAGGACTTCAGATGGCATGCCGCCTCCGCGAAGAATTCAAAGAACTCTGCTTCCATGCCGCCCCAGCATCTCTTATTGGGAGAATCGTCGGGATCCAGATCCGGCTCGTTCCAGATTTCCCAGTAGGTGATGCCGTAGTGATGTCCGTCCGCCCAGCCTTCGTTCATGTGACGGATAATGTGTTCGCAGATCACCGCCCATTTGTGATAGTCCTTCGGCGGCAGTGTGCCGTATTTTTTGATGTTGTGTTCAATCTTCGCCCCCAGACGGTAGTAGGTTTCGGCACCTGCCGCCATGGTGCGTTCGATGTATTCGTCGGTCAGAACAAAGTCGTAGCTTGCCGGATCATCGGGATCGGCATCAAAATCTGGGAAAATATTGTGTACGTCCACGCTGTGTTCTCCGCCGTAGGCATCGCAGAACGCCGCATCGTGATTCCGCGCAAAGGGGATTCCGGCAGCTTTGTAGGTATCGAAATTATGGCGTGTCTGGTCGTCCCTCTTTTTCAGAGGACCGTTGTTGATGGCATGCATGGGTTTGATTGTTCCGGTGATTTCGCTGAAATTGACGGTGATTCTATCCATGGGATTCCTCCTGTATTCCGTGACACTGCACAAATTTGCATGTATGTATGTATGTTTGTTCGTCTGTTCTGTCTGTATTATACCCGATGTACGGCAGGGTTGTCAAGGAGATGGTGCAAATCAGTTGCACGGAAAGAAAAAATCTGATAAAATAACAAAAAGTTCCGCATTCCCGTTAACCGATACGGTGCTGCAGGTACTGTATTGGCAGGAGATACTATTCACCGGAGGAAAACCATGGATTATAAAACCGCTGCTGCCATCGCCGAAGAAAACATGAAAACCATTTTCGCTTATGCCCTGAATCATGTTTCCGATTCCGCCGATGCCGAAGATCTAGCAGGCGATATCATGACCGCTTTTCTGGAATCTGCCGGAAAGATCCGTGACGGGCGCGCAGTTTACGGATTTCTCTGGGCGCTGGCGGCAAATCAGACCCGGAAATTCTATGCCCGGAGGCGGAAGCATACCGACAGACAGGCGGATCTGTCCGAAGTCTATGAAGAACTTCCCGATCCCGACGACTTCACGGAGGAAATCGAAAAAAGGGAAGAGATCATGGCTCTGCGGCGGGAACTGGCGCTTTTGTCGGAAGAATATCGGATCTGCACGGTGGCATATTACTTTGACGGACTGAGCTGCAGGGAAATCTCCGAAGTCCATGGCATTTCCGTGGACATGGTGAAATATTATCTCTACAAAACACGACGTATTTTAAGAGAGGGTATGCAAATGACAAGAGAATTCGGTGAAAAAAGTTACAGACCGGCGGATTTTTCCTTCAACACCATCTTTTCCGGGACATTCAACCGGGAGTACAAGAAGCTGTTTGAGAGGAAAATGGTTGGAAATATCCTGTATTCCGCCTATTACACACCCATGACAATCGGCGAGCTGTCGGTGGAACTTGGCGTATCGGCGGTTTACATGGAAGATGAATGCTGTCTGCTGGAGGATTATCATCTGCTGAAAAAGCTCCCGGACGGACGGGTTCAGACCGGAATTTTTGTGTACACAAAGGATTTCAATGAGGAATTCCATCGGAAAGCCGAAGAACAACTGACCGGCAAAGTGGGTGCATTGCTCCGTGATGCCCGGGATAAGCTGCCGGAGATCCGAAAGATTGGCTTCACGGGATGGGCTGCGGACGACAATCGGATGCTGTGGGCGTTCCTGTTCGGTCTGATGCTTAAGGGACATAAGCGGTATGAGGCAAAAACCGGATGTACTATCGCACTCCGGAACCTCTACGGCGAAGCTATGGGCATCAATTACGGAACGGAAGGAGAGCTGCCCGAAGAATATAACTGCAGCTGCTTTGCAGGATACTACGGCATTAACGGGAAATATTCGGCGGTGATGGCGGATTTCGGTATTCTTCCCTCGAAAAACCGGCTGACCGCACATGGAAAGGAAATTCTGCTTGAGGGAATCCGCGAAGGTCATGCCGATTCCCCTGTGATTGTCCTGACTCCTTCCGAACGCGATCAGATAGATGAGCTGTTCTGCAGGATTTACGATGGATTCGGCAGTCTGTATGAATCTCTGGCAGATCTTGCAGCAGAGTGCACAAAGAATCATACTCCCGGATTCCTGATGAATGAAAGCGAAGCCATTGTGAGAAGCAGTATCTTCTTCCGCACCGTGGGACTGATCGGCAAGCTGGCAGTGGACTGCGGTGTAATGACACTTCCCGAACGGGACGGTCCGACGGCGGTCTATGTCAATACGGATGCACCCATGGATCTCAGCAGAGTTCTCGCATAATCCCCGGATTCCTCTTTACATTCCGCCGGAACTGCGGTATAATGATTGTATCAGATCTGTTTTGGAGGAAATCATGTTCAGAGAAATGCGGAGGCACGCCCAGCTGCTGCCTGAAGAAGAAACTGCCCTGATAATGAAAAACGCATCATCCGGTGTGCTTGCGGTGTCGGGGGATGACGGATACCCCTATGCGGTGCCCCTGTCCTATGTGTACGACGGGGAATGCATTTACTTCCACTGTGCCGTGACGGGACACAAAATCGACGCCATCCGACAGAACCCCAAGGTTTCCTTCTGTGTGATCGCAAAGGATGACATTCTGCCGGAAAAATTCACCACGCAGTTTGCCAGCGTCATCGCATTCGGAAAAGCGGAAATTCTCACGGACAAAGACGAAAAAATCGCCGCACTCCGGATGCTTGCGGAAAAATACAGCCCCGGTGTGGACGGTGCGGAGCGTGAAATCAGCGGCTCCCTTGACCGTACCGGTGTGGTAAAGATTGTTGTGGAGCACATGACCGGCAAGGAAGCCATTGAACTGACCCGACAGAGAAAGAACAATCAATAAGGAGGAATCCCATGGAAAACATCGTACTGAAATCCCTTGAAGAACGCCGCAGTGTGCGGAAATATCTGCCGAAGCAGGTGGAGGAAGAGGCGCTTTCCGCCATTCTCCGTGCCGGAACCTATGCTCCCACCGGAATGAACCGTCAGTCCCCCATGATGATCGTGGTGCAGAATCCCGAAGAACGGGAAATTCTGAGAAAAATGAATGCCGCAGTGATGGGACGTCCCGACAGCGATCCTTTCTACGGCGCACCCACCATCGTCATCGTTCTGGCGGACCGGAATGTAGGCACTGCTGTTGAAGACGGAAGCCTGGTCATGGGAAACCTCATGAACGCCGCTCACGCCGTAGGTGTGGATTCCTGCTGGATTCACCGTGCACGCGAAGAGTTTGAGTCCGATGAAGGCAAGGCACTGCTGAAAAAGTGGGGCGTTGAGGGCGACTGGATCGGCGTCGGTCACTGCATCCTCGGCTACCGGGACTGTGATTATCCCGAAACCCGCGCACGCAAGGACGGCTGGATTGTAAGAGTATAAGCCATGATTTCGGCTTTGACAATGTGATTCACTTGTGCTATACTATGAGTAAAATCATGGTATAGCATTTTTGTTGGAGTTTAATATGAAGTTTTTCAGAGGAACCGCGCTCGTTCTGCTGATCCTGAGCTTGTTTTCCTGCGGCAGAGAAGAGAGCAGCGGCGGATACTGTTCCTTTGCCGATGACTGCGGCAGAGTGATTTCCCTTGCAGAAAAGCCGATGAGGACTGCGGTTCTTTTTTCTTCCTATGCGGAAATCTGGATGCTTGCCGGCGGAGAGACGGACATCACTGTCGGAGAAGCCGTGGAACGGGGATTTGTCCGGGATGATGTGATTCTGGCGGATGACGGGGCAGGGAAAACAGTAAATATTGAAATTCTGCTTGCTTCAGAGCCGGATTTTGTCATCGGTTCGGCAGATATTGAGGCACAGACGGATGCGGCGGAGATTCTGGAAGCTGCGGGCATTCCGTGTGCGCTGTTCCGTGTGGAATCCTTTGAGGATTACCTCGGAATGCTGAAGATCTGCTGTGACATTACCAAAAATCCACAGGCATATGAGACCTATGGCGAAGCAGTGCGGGAAGAGATCGAAGACATTCTCGCCGCCGTACCGGAGAGCGGGGATAAACGGATCCTTTTCATCCGTGCAGGCTCATCGGCAAGATCAACCAAAGCCAAAACTGCGGAGCAGCATTTTGCGGCGGCCATGCTGGAGGAACTGGGAGCATACAATATCGCGGACAATGCCCCTGTGCTGATTGATGGATTGAGCATGGAAGAGATTATGACGGAGAATCCGGATGCTGTGTTCATCACAACCATGGGGGATGAAACTGCCGCACGGGAGTACATGGATTCCCGGCTGACCGAACCCGAATGGCAGGCATTGGATGCTGTCCGTGAGGGAGCGGTTTACTACCTCCCCAAGGATCTGTTTCAGTTCAAGCCCAATCACCGCTGGGCTGAGGCATACCGGATGCTGAAGGAGCTGCTGTATGAAACCTGAACTGTTCCGGAAACCTGCGGGAATATTTCTGCTGTTCCTGCTTCTGCTGCTGACAATGATGACAGCCATCCGGTTCGGCAGTGCTCAGCTGAGCTGGGGGGACTTCTTCCGCGCCCTGTTCTGTGAAAACGGATACAGAACACAGTCGGTCATTCTGTGGTCGGTTCGGTTTCCGCGGGTTCTCGGCGGTGTTCTGGCGGGAGCGGGGCTGTCGCTGTCCGGGGTTCTGCTGCAGTGTGTGATGGACAATCCGCTGGCTGCTCCCAATATCATAGGAGTCAATGCGGGAGCCGGTTTTGCCGTGGTTCTGACACTGATGTGCGGAACGGTATCCTGGATGATTCTGCCGTTTGCCGCTTTTGGCGGAGCATTCGCCGCTACACTTCTGATTCTTGCCATTGCGGAACACGGAAGTACCTCCCATGCACCGGTGATTCTGGCGGGGGTAGCGGTGACTGCACTGCTCAATGCCGTGATTTCCGGAATCACCCTGATTGATACGGATATTCTTACCGCATACAACGCATTTTCCGTCGGCGGATTCAGGGGAGTGAAAACGGAACAGCTGGTCATTCCGGCAGTTATCATTGCGGTATGTGCCGCAGTGAGTCTGCTGCAGTACCGGAAACTGGATTTGCTGTGTCTGGGAGAGAGCGGGGCATCCGTGCTTGGTGTGAATGTGAAGCTGGTGCGGCTGACGGCCGTTCTCTGTGCCTCCGCATCCGCCGGTGCCGTGGTCAGTTTTGCAGGGCTGCTGGGGTTTGTGGGACTGATTGTACCTCACATGGCGCGGAAGATCACGGGACACCATACCGGCTACACAATTGCGGCAGCGGTGATGCTGGGCGGTATTCTCACCGTCGCGGCCGATCTGGCAGGACGGATTCTGGCCGCACCGTCGGAAATCCCCGTCGGAATCATGATGGCATTTCTGGGTGCTCCGTTCTTTCTGTGGCTGCTGCTCCGGAGAAAACAGGAACTCTGATATTACTTAACAAAGGATCACTGCATTATGCTGGATGTACAGATACATACCATATCCCGGCCCGGTCGGACAATTCTGAATGAAATCGCGTTTACGGCACAGCCGGGTACATTCACCACAATCATCGGACGGAACGGCTGCGGCAAATCCACCCTGCTGTCCGCGCTGGCCGGCATTCTGCCTTACACCGGTACCGTAATGCTGGATGGGCAGAGGCTGTCGGAAATGCATCCCCGGGAACGGGCACAGAAGATTTCCTTCATGCTCCAGATGCTGAAATCTCCCCATGTGACAGTGGAGGAGCTGGTGGCATTCGGACGGTATCCATGGCGGAATCATGGAAAGTCTGACGATGAAGAACAGCACATCGAAAGTGCCATCCGCACCGCCGGACTGGAAGAACTGCGCCATTGCTTCACGGACAGAATCTCCGGCGGAGAACAGCGCAGGGCATATCTGGGAATGCAGCTGGCACAGGATACACCCGTGATGCTTCTGGATGAATCCACGGCATTCATGGATGCGGATCACGAGGGACAGTTTCTGAAACTGCTCCGTGGTCTTTGCACAGAGAGGAATAAAACGGTTATCACCGTCATGCACTCCATGGAAAACGCTGTCCGGTATTCGGATCAGATTCTTGTGCTGGACGGCGGAACTCTCCAGTTTGCCGGATCACCGGAGAATCTGCTGGAGACTGATTTGATAGAAGATATTTTCGGCCTGATACGGTACCGTGCTTCCGATGATGACGGGAATCCGAAGATGTTTTTTTCAGTGAAATAACAAAACAGCCCGATCATGACCGGAAAATCCGGAGATCGGGCTGCTGTTTATTCGGTTGTATAGATTCAGATTTTTTCTGTCCAGATCAGGCGGGAGGTGCGCTTGTCAGCCAGCTGGAAGGACATTTCTGCAGAATCCGCGGTCCATGTTTCACCGGTGTCCTCGTCGGTGAGACGGCAGGTGCAGCCGGGTTCCATCCACGGAACGGTGACGGTGAGGGTATCGTCCTCGCAGTCTTCCATGCGGAACAGGAGCATCAGACCCTTGTCGGTTTCGGGATCATTGTAGCCGAATGCGGTGAAGCCTGCCCTGTCGGTGCGGTGATGCCACGGTGTCATGGGATAGAAATCCTTCAGCAGGTACGGATTCACCTTCGCCCATTCGTCCAGACCGAAGCGGAGAATGGAGAAATCCTGATCGGGATCCTGCGTGAACTGGGAGTCTACGTTCAGTGCGGGAAGATAGGATGCACGCCATGTGTAGACGTCGCTCTGTCCGGTTGCGTCAAGTTCGCCCACCTTTTCCTTGGTATTGGCACCGCAGTAGGGGATCCACTGGTTGAACCCCCAGGACATGGAGAGACGCAGTGCAGTGGTGGTACGGTCAGCGTCACTTCTCAGAAGCGGCACACCCCGTCGGATGGTTTCCAGATCGTTTCTGCCGCCGCCGGATGCACAGGAGTCGCAGAATCCGCATCCGCCGAAGGAGAGGGTACATTCGATGATGTCATCCCACATCCGGTAGTGACCGTCCACAAACTTGCATTCGGTGATACCGGTACGGTTGTCGCCTTCCAGGGTATCCAGATACCGCCACAGAGCACCCGGGTCGCTGTTGTTGTCTTCGCGATAAATTTCTACTTTGTTGTCGCGGAGTGTTTTGCAGATTCTGCCCACCGTCCAGTCATAGCATTCGGGAATGCCAATGTTGTTGGAGATGGAGCCTACACCTTCCCGGCGGATTGCCCAGTCCGGATTGTATCCGAAGTTCTTTGCCAGATTTTCTACGTCGGTGACTCTCTCCGGCTCGAACCACATCAGGGTACGCATACCGTGTTCTCTTGCGTAGTCGGTGGATTCCAGGAAGGTCTTGCCGGGCCATTTGTACTGGTCAAGCTCCCATGTGCCCACGGTGCCCCACCAGTCGGACTGGGGTGAGGTCAGATCGGGCGCGATGTACCATCCGGCGTCGAACCAGCGCACATCCACCTTTACGCCCACTTCCGCCATCTTTTCGAAGGTAGGACGCCATGTGAAATACCGTTCGGAGATACTGCCGTCGGAGTTGGGAAGCCCCGTGTCACCGGACATACAGTGGAAGGACATGGGCTTGAGTTCGGTACCTTTGTTGTCAAGGGGCGGCAGATTACAGTCCACGAACCAGCTTCTCCAGAAGTTTGCGGCATAATAGGGCTCACGCTTCTGATAGGGTGCGATCACAAACAGGGCGGTGCGGACCTTTTCACCTGGCTTCAGGTAGGTTTTCATGTTGTTGACGGAGTTTACCGTGTAGGTGGTCACGCCGTCGGCATAGGAGAAGTCCGCGGTGAAGGTGCCTGCCCAGCCGATTGCCAGCATCGCGCCGCCGTCGCCGTATTCCAGATTGTAGTAGGGGAAGTTGCCGTGGGTGGGACGTCCGCTGTCGGAGACGAAGTGTGCATTCTCCGCAGTCAGATCGGTTTCATAGGGACGGTACTGATTGCCGTGGTCGCCGAGAATCCCTTTGAGAACGGGCTTGTCCCCGGCGAATTTCCACACCTGACGGAGATTTTCCAGAACCTTGCTGTCCGCATCCCCGGTGTTCTCAAACCATATTGTGGATTCGGAGATGCCGTATGCGGGATAATGGGTGAAAATCAGGGTGACAGCCAGACTGTCAAGGGTGTAGCGGTAAATGTTGTCCTCACGCTTGGCGGTACGCTTCGATTCACGGGAAACAAGAGTCAGTGCGCCGAAGCCCTCGTAGTCCGTGCCGCCGTAGGTGAACAGGAACGGGAAGTCTGCGGGATCCTTGGCCATATCCCGGTACCATTCGGTGGCGGCGGGATTGCGGTAGCATTGCTTCATGGGAATACCTCCGTTTTGATTTGGTGTATTTATACAAAAATAATCGAAAACATTGTGAGATCCGTGCATTGGCGAACGGGAATGAATGTGCTAAAATCTTGATAATACATTATAACATAATCCTGACATGGATGCAATACGGAAAAGGAGAATCATCGTGGAAGATAGAATCATGCGGGTCGGCGTGATGGGCACTCTCCGGGGCGGTACCTATGTGGGACTGTTTCAGAAGCTGGAAGGCTCCCGGGTAACGGCAGTGTGCGACTTCAATCCCAAATCCCTTGAAAACATCAGCCGGTATCTGGACGGATCCATCGAAGTGTTCGACAATTTCAACGATTTCATCGACAGCGGACTGTTTGACGCCGTGGTACTGTGCAACTATTTCATGGAACACGTTCCCTTTGCGGTGAAGGCAATGGAAAGAGGAATCCATGTTCTCAGCGAATGTACGCCCGCGCTGACCATGGCGGAATGCGTACAGCTTTGCCGCACGGTGGAGAAAACCGGATGCAAGTATATGCTGGCGGAAAATTACCCCTTCTTTGCCTGCAACATGGAAATGAAGCGGCGGTACGATTCCGGTAAATTCGGACGTGCCCTGTACTGCGAAGGGGAATACAACCATCCCGTCACCCCTCACGACAAGAATATGCTCTCTCCCGGCAAGCTGCACTGGCGGAACTGGCTGCCCAGATCCTATTACATCACCCACTCTCTGGCGCCTCTGCTGTTCATCACCGGAAACAGCCTGAAATCCGTCAACTGCAAGGCGGTATTCGCACCGGGAACCCTCAAAGGAACTGCATGCCGGGTAGGGGATCTTGCGGCGATCATGCTGTGCGAAATGGAAGACGGATCCCTGGCCCGGGTTACCGGATGCGCCGCATGGGGCGGTCACGGCAACTGGTACCGGATCTGTGGGGAAAAGGGATCCATGGAAAACGTGCGCGGTACTCTCGGACAGGTACGGATCCAGTACAACGGTTGGAATGTGCCCGAGGGGGAATCGGAAGTACAGGTGGTGGATGCCCGCTGGTACGAAGATGAAGCCATGAACGAGCTGTCAAGAGGTGCAGGACACGGCGGCGGAGACTACTGGGTGGCATACCACTTCCGGAAGTACATTATGGAAGACGAAGAACCCTTCTTCACTGTCTACCGCTCAGTCTCCATGTCCGCTGCGGCAATTCTGGCTCTCCGCAGCTCCTATAACGGCGGATGCGAGTATAAGATTCCTGATTTTACCAACGAGGAAGAACGGAAAAAGTGGGAAAACGATACCGAATCCCCCTTCCCGGATGAAAACGGCAATGCAGATATGCCCTGCTGCAGCCATCCCGACTACGAACCCACAGCGGAAGACTACGCCAACGCCGAACGTGAATGGCGCGAAGCAGGTCTCTGCTGATCACAGACTTTATGATACAATACAGGAGGAACAAGTATGGCAAAACTGAAGATTGGTGTATTCGGTGCAGGACGCGGCATCGTGATGGTACGGCAGATTCTCGGCAATCCCGACGCGGAGCTGGTTGCGGTGTGCGATAAATATGTACCGCTGCTCGAACGGTGTAAAAAGGTTGCCGAAGAAGCCGGACTGACCGGTGTGGAATACTTCACGGACTTCGAGGACTTCATTCAGTGCGATATGGATGCGGTAGTGCTGGCAAACTACGCCAATGAACACGTACCCTATGGCATCCGCCTGCTGGAATCCGGACGGCACATCATGACCGAGTGTCTGACCTGCGCCACCATGAAGGAAGCGGTGGAACTGATCGAAGCGGTTGAGAGAACCGGGAAGACCTACACCTATGCGGAAAACTACTGTTATACTCCCGTCCGCTGGGAGATGAGAGAACGCTACCGCCGCGGTGACATCGGGGAGCTGATGTATGCGGAAGGCGAATACGTCCACGACTGCTCCTCCATCTGGCCGGGAATCACCTACGGCGAGCGGAATCACTGGCGGAACACCCATTACTCCACCTTCTACTGCACCCATTCCATCGGCCCCATTCTGTCCATTTCCGGACTCCGGCCCGTGAAAGTAACCGGTTACGAAACCCAGAATATGCCCTACATGAGAAACCTGGGATATGCCGCTCCCTGCGGTGCCATTGAGCTGATTACGCTGGAAAACGGTGCGATTCTCAAGTCCCTCCACGGCAGCATCAAGAACAACGGTCACTCCAATTATCAGATCAATTGCTCCAGAGGCGCCATGAAGGATATCGGCGACGGTCAGCTGTCCATCTATGTGGAAGGCGAAAACGAAAACTGCCGGGGCAAGCGTGAGATCTACAAGCCCGCTCCCGTTGTGATTGGTTCCGAAAAATCCGGTCACGGCGGCGGAGATTTCTTCACCACCCATTACTTCATCCAGTCCATTCTGGGAGATCCCGTGGCGAAGGAACGTGCCATTGACGTTTACACCGCGGTGGATATGTGCATCCCGGGCATTCTGGCGTACAAGTCCATCTGCAATGACAACAACTCCGTGAAGATCCCCAACCTCCGCAACAGGGAAGAACGGGACGCTTACCGGAACGATACTTTCTGCTCCTTCAAGGAAATCGCAGGCGAGCAGTACGTTCCCAACAATATTCAGGAAGACGTACAGATTCCCGACGAAGTTTACGAAGAAGTAAGACGACGCTGGATCGCCGGCGAACCGGGCTGAGAGCGTCTGCAGCTAAAAGAATAACGCGAGAAAGCTCCCTGACGGATTACTCCAATCCATCGGGGAGCTTTCGGTTATCCGGCGAACATAAGGGCACCGGGATCTTCGGGATCGAATTTTGCAAAGAACTGTGCAAGACCGTTGTAGTAACGGTAGATATCCCCGGTATACTTGTCGATGAGCATCTCACCCATGAACTCCACATGATAAAAACGGTCGGTTTCGCCGGTCACGGTCAGGTTGGGGATCTGCCAGCGGAGCATGATCTCGTCCCCGGGATAAGGTGATGTTTCCGGTTTTTCCGTCAGCGGCTCGAATTTCCCGTAGGTGTTTTCGTAAGCTTCGGTCAGTGCCTCCTGCAGTTTCAGAAGCGCCTCGGTCTCGGTCAGCTGCACCGCATCGTCGGGGTACCGCCAGAAAATGATCTGCTGTTCGTTGTTGAGATAGGGTCCGGGGAGAGCATACTGAAAAGCGGTATCTGTCTCACCGGTGGATTGAATAAAGCTGGCGTGAACACCACCGTTCGGTCTGATCACCGTCATGTTCAGCTGCAGTATGGAAGCACATTCATTGGGACTCAGATACACGTGCTGGATGAAGGAATTCGGCTCCGGTGTATCCGTGTGGAAGCTGATCCAGGACTTCGGAACCCCGTTCACGAACACTTCCCCGGTTTCATAGACAAATTCAACGCTCTCGATCACATCCGGCTCATCCACTTTGAAGTAAGAATGTTCCGGATTCCGCTCGACGCTGTGACTTTTGTTGTCATACATAGCTCGGAACAGTGCGTAGAAATCCACGGCGTAATCATCCACGCCGGAGTATTCCACGGCGATGTCCCCTCCGACCACGAGGGATCCGTTAAGGAACAGGGGCACACCGCCGTTTGTGTAGTCGGAGAACAGTTCTTCCCCGCGCCAGTCCGTGTACGATGCGGAAGTCAGCTGACCGTAGCCGTCAAATTCCAGTGATACCTGATCCAGATTCACCCACGGAACGTCGTTTTTGGGCAGCTCATCCTTTACGCATCCAACGATTGCACCTGCCGCGAGACACAGCACCAGCGTAAGGGCAATGAGAATTGTACCGGAGTTTTTCGGCTCGCCGTCCATGATCTGCTGAAATCTTTCCTTTACACGCCGTTTTCCGGGCTGAAAGTGGGTCGTCAGGGGCACATATCTCCGGCTGTCACTGCACCGGCGGAGAATGTCCAGCATCACGCTGCCGTAAGCCGCCCGCACATCGGCGTTCTTTCCGTTGAGAACTTCCTCGTCACAGGACAGCTCCATGTACCGTACACAGGAACGCTGAGTCAGCCACACCAGCGGATTGAACCAGTGCAGCGACGATGCGATCACGCACAGCAGCTTGACAATCAGATCCCGCCGCTTCAGATGGGTCAGCTCGTGCGCAAGGACGGCGGCGGCTGAATTGTCGTCCATCCCCGTATCCGGCAGAACAATCATCGGGCGGAAAATCCCCATCAGCATGGGACTCCGCACCTCTCCGCTCACATACAGCGCGGGAACTCTGCCGATTTCCATGGAATCTGCGGCGTTCGTCAGGATAGTTTTCATCCGTTCGTCCGCAGAATGCAGGTGTTTTTTCAGATCCGCCGATGTCACCGCATACCCGACAGCAGTATATACTATCTGCAGAAGTGCGCCTGTCAGCCAGACGGCAAACAGAATGTTCACGGGATCGATCACCCGGATGCTGTCAGCCGGCACGGGATCCGGGCGTGCAATCGTCTGCACCTCATCATCCAGACGGTACAGATCCTTATCCGCCGGAGTGACCGAACCGGAATCGGTGGACTCCTCAGTCGGCGGAAGTTCAGTCTCTGACGCAGGATTCATCGGGATTTCCACAAGATGGGGCAGAAAATCGAAGTCCGCGATCAGGCACAGCCGCAGGATCACCACGATCCACAGAAGATACCGTGCACGTGCCGTGATCCGTCTTCCGAAGGCAAAGTCTGCCGCCGTCAGCAGAAGGATCAGCGCCGCCATGACAAGGGACAGGGATCCAAGATTGAAGAGGAAATCGGTCATGTCACTCCTCCTTCCGTTTATTCAGAATCTCCGCAATTTCGTCAAGATCCTTCTCGCTGAGCTTTCCTGCCGTAACCAGATTGGCAATCAGCCGTTTCCAGCTTCCCCGGCAGATTTTATCCACAAAACTCTCCGATGCAAAGGTTCCGTAGTCCTCTTCGGACACAAGAGCGGTGACGGTTTTACCGTCTTCGGTGTTTTCCGTCCGGACAAAATCCTTTGCGGCAAGCCGGTCGATGAGAATATAGGCCGCCGGTCTGGTACAGGGACGGATTCCCTGCAGATCACGGTAGATTTCTGCTGCCGTGACCGGAGTTCCGTGCCGCCACAGAATCTGCATCACATCAAGCTCTGCGTCGGGCAGCTGTACAATGTTTTTTCGGTTCATCGTTTCCTCCTGTTGATTTAACATCTGTTAAATCAAGTATATCACGAAATCCGTGTGGTGTCAAGGGAGTGTTTAACATTTGTTAAATAAAACAACGAAAAAACAGCCGCCGGAGTGCGATTCCGACGGCTGTGCAGGAATTATTCCGTTTTCCGCGCGGGTGTTTTGGTGAACCACAGGGCAAGGATCACAGCCGTCACGCCTGCGGTCAGCTTTCCCACCAGCATGGGAAGAACCAGTGACGGTTCCATGGCGGAGCAGAAGGCCAGATGGTCCCCGAGCAGGAATCCGGCGCCGGTGAGAAAGGCGAAATTCACGGTTTTGCCCCGTTCATCCATGTCTTTGATCAGGCTGAAGGTGGGGACTGCGTTTGCGAGGGTCGTGACCAGTCCCAGAGTGGATTTGTCGTTGATGCCCAGCAGTTTGCCGATGCATGCAAAAGGCTTTTCCAGCAGGCGCGAAACCACCGTCACCATTACATAGGCACCGGGAAGAACGAGGATGATGGAAACCAGTACATCCATGGCATCGAGTACGGAGCCGAGCCCGGGAATGACTGTGAATCCGGTCAGGTGGGAGGCAATGGAGACAGCCGCCGCCAGAGCAGCTATGACCGCGATGATTCTGCCGAAAATGAGAAATACCCTGGTGGTACCATTTGGGAAAAACTTCAGCATCAGGGAAATCAGAAGGGAGATGACGATGACCGGGGCGAGATTCACAAGAATCGCGGGGAGGGAATAACCTGCTGTCAGACCGCCGGCAAAGCATCCGATGGGAACGGTGATGAAACCGCAGAGAATTCCGCGGGACATGGCAGGGCGGTCTTCCTTGTCGATGATGCCCAGTGCCACGGGGATATTGAAGACAATGTTGACTCCCATCATGGCTGACAGGATCATGCCGCCCAGACCTGCAGCTTCCGGAGATGCGGCCAGTTCCTGGGCAAGAGGCCAGCCGCCCATATCACAGGCCAGAATGGCACCTGCAAACATGGCAGGATCCACGCCGACGGCCTTGAACAGAGGAGAGATAACGGGTCCGAGATGGGTGGAAATCAGGGGCACCAGTACCAGCACCCCGGTCATGGTGATGGCAATGGATCCGAATGCCCCAAAGCCTTCCGCAAACTGATGGCCGAGTCCCAGTTTGTTTCCGCACACATAGTCAACGGCACCTGCCAGCATGAACAGAACCATGATATCCATAATGATCTGGCTTGGAGTCAGGTGCGCGGCTAAAATTTCATTCATAAGCAAATACTTCCTGTCTGCATTTGTTTCATTATACTGGATCGGAGGAGATCTGTCAAGCAAATTTTTCCCCGCACTTGCATTCCGGCAGGATTTGTGATAAGATGAAAGAAAAAACGGAGGATTGCCATGATCCCATCTTTGATTGTTCTGACTGCCCTTGCCGCTCTGCTTGCGGTAATTCTGATCCGGACTGCACTGTTTGTGCCGCGGAATCCCTCCCGTCCTGCTCCCGGTGAAGTGGAATTTGACCGGGAACGTGCCGTCGATGCGCTGGCTCAGCTGATCCGGTGCCGGACGGTCTCAAGGTATGACCGTACCCTTGAAGATGACGGTGAGTTTGAGAAGCTGTACCGGCTGCTGCCCGAACTGTATCCCCATGTATATGAGTCCTGTGAACTGATCCGTCTGCCCGACCGGGGGCTGCTGTTCCGATGGAAAGGGCTTGCCGGAGATGCGCCGTCCGTGATGATGGCACACTACGATGTGGTTCCCGTCAGCGAAGACGGATGGGACAAGCCGCCTTTTGACGGAATCATTGAGGACGGCGTTCTGTGGGGACGTGGCACTCTGGATACCAAGGTCACCTTCAACGGGGTCCTTTCGGCGGCGGATCACCTCATCGGAAGCGGATTTGTTCCGCAGCAGGATATGTATCTGGCTTTTTCCGGCGGTGAAGAGGTGAACGGTCCGGGCGCGGTGAACATTGTGAACTGGTTCACCGAACATGGGATCAAGCCCTCGCTGGTAGTGGATGAAGGCGGTGCTGTGGTGGAAAATGTCTTTCCCGGGGTGAAACAGCCCTGCGGACTGATCGGAATCGGAGAAAAGGGGATGCTCAACTGTACCTTCCGTGTGAAATCCATGGGCGGTCATGCATCGGCTCCCGCGCCCCATACGCCCATCGGTGTACTGGCAAAGGCCTGCAGTGCTGTGGAAGATCACCCCTTTCCCATGCATCTGTCCAAACCTGCCGCAGCCATGTTCGATACCCTGGGACGTCACTCCACCTTCCTCTACCGGATGATTTTTGCCAATCTGTGGCTGTTTTCCGGTGTTCTGAATCTGCTGGCGAAGAAAAGCGGAGGTGAGATGAATGCCCTTCTTCGGACAACCTGTGCCTTTACGCAGGCAGAGGGAAGTGCCGCTCCCAATGTGATTCCGCCCGAAGCTTCTATGACCGCCAACCTCCGCCTGAATCCTGAAGATTCAGTGGACGGAGCCATGGCATATCTGAAGAAGACTGTGAACAACGATGCAGTTGCAATGACCGCATCCGCTGCCATGGAACCCAGTCCGGTATCGGAAATCGGATGCCCGGCATGGGATAAGGTTGCGGCGGCAGTGGCGGATACCTGGCCGGGATGCATCGTGTCCCCCTATCTGATGGTGCAGTGTTCCGACAGCCGGCATTACCGGGATCTGTCCGATCATGTGTACCGTTTCTCCGCCATGGCGCTGACCAAAGAGGAACGGGCCTCCATCCACGGCAATAACGAAAAAATCCGGGTGGATAACATCGGCAAGGCAGTGGAGTTTTACATCCGGCTGATGAAGCAGTGCTGAACTCACCGCAGGGTTGAGTTTTGGTTGCGAACGCCGTTATTGTCAGAGTTGCTCCGGTCTGTTATAATAAATGTGCGAAGAATACATGATACAGGAGGAGAACATGAACGATATCGGAAAACGCATCCGGGATCTGCGGAAAAAGAACGATCTCACTCAGGAAAAGCTGGCCGGATACCTGAATGTGTCCTATCAGGCGGTATCCAAATGGGAGAACGGGGTGAATACTCCCGATCTGAACCTGATTGTGCCGCTGGCAAAGATTCTGCATTCTACACCCGATGAGCTTCTGGGATTCACACAGACACCGGAAGAAAACGATACTCTCAGGGAAGAACTTGAGCAGACATGGAGGGCTGAACGGTACGGAATACAGCGCGGTGCACAGATGGTTGCCGCTGCCGAAGCACTGACAAATGCGTTCCCTGAGGATATGGTCTATCGGGAATGGCTGGGGTACGGGATCACGCTGCTTGCCATGGAAAAGATCGGCACGAAGGAACATGATCAGTGGACGGAACTGCTGGAGAAAGCACTGGTGCAGTTTGAGATGGTGATTGAGGACGGCGAAGGATACTGGCGTGAGGAAGCCCTGGAGCACGCGATCAATATTCTCTGTAATCTGCAGCGGCGCGAGGAAGCTGTGGTTTATGCCGATCTGCTTCCGGTGGGCAGTATCCGCCGTGAACGTGCTGACCGGCAGTGCCGAACAGAGGATGAACGGATCGGAATCATTCAGGAACAGCGTCAGCATACCATGCATCGATTCATCAACGAACTGCTTGAGATGACAGAGTATCCGCTGCTCTGGCCGGCGGAAATGGCGATCGACATCATTCACAAAATGATTCCGGACGGCAATTATCTGGGATACCATAACGATCTTTGCAATGCGTATTTTGCCTGTGCGCGGATTCACTGCGCGGAAGGCCGGTATGAGGAGGCCATGGAAGCACTCAGACACGAATGGGAGCATTCCAGGGCCAATGACGATTTTCATGCAGCGGACGAAGACAAAAAGTATACATCCCCTCTGCTGGACCGGATTACCGCAAAGGCATGGCGCGGATCCTATATCCGCCACAGCCGTGTTAAGGGCTTCATACGGAATACCTTTGAAACCCGCTTGTTTGAAAATCTCCGCAGCAGAGAAGACTTCGGACAGCTGGAACAGGAATGCCGGAATTATCTTGCGGCGCATCCGGTGCCGGACAGCGAAACGGAAAACTGAATACAGAAAAAGACCGGATCTTTCCGTGGCGGGAAGGATGCCGGTCTTTGGAGTTCATATGTGATCCGAGAAGCCTTTGCCGATGATTTCGCTGGAGTTGGAGATGGAGAAGAAAGCTTTGGGATCGTTTTTTCGGATGTAGTTTCTCAGTTCCACTGCCTGGGAGCGGCTGAGAATGGAGATGATGACGAACCTGTCTTCGTGAGTATAGGCACCGGTTGCACGGTGAACGGTTGCACTGCGGACGAGCTCATCGGTGATATATTTGCAGATTGGTTCGGGATCGGTGCAGATGATGGTGAACACCTTGCACAGGTTGATCCGCTCGATCACGCTGTCGATGACGAGACATTTTGCCGTCAGACCGCAGACGGAATACAGACCGGTTGCGGGACCGAAGAGGAAGAAAGCGGATACGGCTACGATAACGTCTGCGAGCATCAGAGCCGTGCCGATGTTGAAGCTGGTGTGCTTCTTTACGATCATGGCGATGATGTCCGTACCTCCGCTGGAGGCGTCACGGTTGAACAGGATGGCGGAGGCAATGGCAGGAAGTGCTACGGCAAATACCAGCTCCAGAAGAGGCTCGTCCGTGAGAGGTTCACTCATGGGAAAGAGAATCTCCATAGCACTGGTGGAGAGAGAGACGATTACGGTGACAAACGCTGTTTTTGCTCCGAAGGAACCGCCCAGAACGACGATGCCGAGAAGCATCAGGGCAAAGTTGAGAATCAGGTTGAAGGTTGCCTGGGAAAGAGGGAAGAGTCTGCTGAGGATAATGGAAATACCGGAGACGCCGCCGAAGGAGAAGTGGTTGGGGAACTTGAACACATAGATGCCCACAGCCATCAGCAGTCCCGCGAAGGTCAGGATGGCGTATTCTTTCAGCGTGGGCAGAATTTTCGACTTGATCAAAGCAAACCTCTCTTGTTGTTAAGAAATAATTGAATATAAAGAAAATCCTATAGCAAAACAAGGGCACCAACATAGAATACCATATTCCGTGCCATTCGTCAACAGGAAATACAGTGGCATTTTTTATGAATTATCTGAACCTGAAATGACCGGATTCTATTGATATCGATGCAGTTTGGAACGGGTTATGGGGAATGATGAACCTGATGCTCAGAATTTGTCGGAAAATACCGTTATCCCCTGTACAACAGCCGGAATCTATGATATAATGAAAGGGATAATTCAAAAAACGGAATGAACGGAGACAGTAAAGTGGCAGAAACCAACAAGACCGCAGTATCAAAAAAGGACAGGGTTCGCCGGTTTGATTTCAAGAAAAAGCCCCATAAACCGGGATTTCTCATGCCTGTTGCGAAAAATATCATCAGTTTTCCCGATCTGAAGAAGCGCGGTGCAGTGATCCGCAAGCACGATATGGAAGACATTGAGGGGAAACCATACATTCTTCTGGTGAATCATGCATCCCTTGTGGACCTGAACCTGATGCTGAAGGCAACTCATCCCTATCCGGCCAACAACGTCATGACGCTGGAAGGATTCAATACCTATACCGAACCGATCATGCGGAATCTGGGCGTTCTCGGCAAGAGAAAGTTTGTGACCGATATTAACCTGATCCGCAATATCAGATACTGTCTGGATACCCTCGGATCGGTGTTTGTCCTGTTCCCCGAAACCCGGTATTCCCTGGACGGATGCACCTCCTTCATGCCCGATTCCCTGGGAGGATTGGTGCGGACGATGAACCATCCCTGCGTGATGCTGAAAATCCGCGGTAATTTTGTCACCTGTCCCCAGTGGAACAAGAAGAACAAGGGGATCAAAGTGGAAGCGGATATGTTCCCTCTGGTGAAGCAGGAGGAAGTGAAGGCGCTGACTGCCGATGAGATCAACGAACGGATTCAGGAAGCCTTTGAGTACGACGACTACAAGTGGCAGCTGGACAATAAGGTGGTCATCGATGATCCGAACCGCTGCGACGGTCTGCACGCTCTTCTGTATAAATGTCCTCACTGCGGTGCCGAATCCCGGACCGACTCAAAGGGATGCGAGCTGTGGTGCAATGCCTGCGGAAAGCGCTGGAGACAGAATGAATACGGGCAGATGGAAGCATTGGAGGGGGACACCGAGTTCTCACACATTCCGGACTGGACCAAATGGGAGAGGGAATGTGTCCGCAAGGAAATCGAAGACGGTACCTACCGCTTTGAAGACGATGTCCGGGTACAGACACTCCCCGACTGCTGGTATTTCCACAAGCACGGTATGGGCAAACTGATCCAGACACCGGAAGGCACGCGTATTGAGTGCAGGGCCTACGGCGAGGATACCGTTGTGGTGAAGGCACCGCTGGATCTGTACTCCATGCACATCGAATACGATTACCGGGGCCGCGGCGACTGCGTGGATATTTCCACAGCCGACGACAGCTACTGGCTCTATCTCTCCAAGCGGGACGCTATTACCAAGCTCAGCTTCGCAACGGAAGAGATTTATAAACTGGAAAAATCCAGGCACGAATTCCGCCGGACGGAGAAGGCAAAAAAATCATGAGCAACGCAATACTGACCTGTAAAAACCTCACGGTCGGCTACGAAGGCAGCAGACTGTGCGGCGAGATTAACTTTACCCTTCACGAAGGGGAATATGTGTGCGTGGTAGGACCAAGCGGTATCGGAAAAAGCGCACTGGTCGCCACTATCATGGGAATCATCAAGCCTACAGACGGGGAAGTGATCTATGAAAACGGGCTTTCCGTGAAGGAGATCGGCTGTCTGCCGCAGGAACAGCATTTCCGGACGGAAGTGCGGGTAATGGATGTGGTGATGGAGGGCTGTCTGAATCACATCAAAGGTTTGTTTGTCGGCAGAAAAGCCCGGGAAATGGCTCAGAAAAATCTGGAACGGCTGGGTGTGGCGGATCTGGAAAAGAGACAGTTCGGAGAGCTGTCCGGCGGTCAGAAACAGCGCGTTCTGCTGGCAAGAGCACTTTGCGGCGCACAGAAGATGCTGATTCTGGATGAGCCCATGCACGGTCTTGATGCGGTGGCACGGGATGAACTGTTCCGTGAAATCCTCCGGCTCAATCACGAAGACGGAATCGCGGTGCTCATCATCGATCACGAAGCTATCGACGGAACGGTACTGCATCTGTCTGATACACAACTGTACTGCGGGCCTGTCGAAAATTATATCAATTCGATCCCGGGGCAGTTCTATTTCCACGGAAGAATCATCTGACGGCCGGGAATTTATATGAATGAAGCAATCAGCGACACGATCCCACGGGAAACTGCCGCTGATTTTGTTTGAAGGAGGACGATTCATGGCATACTATACAATAATCCCATCACCTGTGGGGGAGATCACACTGCTGTCAGCGGACGGAGTAAGCCTGGCAGGACTCTGGCTGGATTCGCAGAAACCGGAAACGGAAGGAGCGGAGAAAGCTGAGTATCTGCCTGTGTTTGCCGAGACACAGAATTGGCTGAACCGGTATTTCGCCGGCGAGAAACCGCTGCCGGAAGAGATTCCGCTGAAGCCGGCCGGTACTGCATTTCAAAGACAGGTCTGGAATGTACTGCGGCGGATTCCGTACGGCACAACCGTATCATACGGGGAAATTGCCGAGGAGATCGGATGCCGTTCCGCACAGGCAGTCGGACAGGCGGTAGGGCGAAATCCTCTTTCCGTTATCGTGCCGTGCCACCGTGTTATCGGAAAAAACGGCTCCCTCACCGGATATGCGGGCGGTCTGGACAAAAAACGGGAATTACTGAAACTGGAAGGAATTCTGTGACGGAATACGCCCGAAACGGATAAAATTGTATATTAAAAAGGCATTTTCGGATTATATCGTACAATAGAATCCAAAAATTCGGATCAGGTCGAAGTCATGAATATGAACTGTATATGCGGGATTTTTCCATCGAAAATATGCATAATATTGTGCAAAAAAGATGAATAATGAATATTACAAATGATATAAATGTAATGATAATACAATAATGGATTGCTATGATTCATGCAATATCCGATTCTTTTTAAAAAATATTAAAATAAATCTCTGCGATCGTTGATAACCTGCGGTATTTATGATATACTGTACCCAGCGAAAACAAATATCTGTCAAGAAAGGATCAACTATGAAAGAGTATCTCTCTGAGATTTCCGAGGTCCTTGCGGCGAATCAGACAACCACTGAAGGTCTGACCTCGGAAGAAGCGGAAAAACGGCTGGAGCAGCATGGCAAGAACAAGCTGAAGGCCGCGAAAAAGGATTCCATCCTTGTGAAGTTCCTCAAGCAGCTGGCTGACCCCATGATCATCATTCTCCTGTGCGCGGCGGCTGTGTCCGGTGTGCTGGCGGTTGTGGAAGGCGAAAGCTTCGCAGACGTTATCATCATCCTCGCCGTTGTTCTGATCAATGCGGTGCTGGGTGTATATCAGGAAAACAAGGCGGAACACGCCATCGAAGCACTGCAGGAAATGTCGGCGGCCATGTCGAAAACACTGCGGAACGGTGAAACCATAATGGTGAAGAGTGAAGATCTGGTTCCCGGCGACATCGTCTTCCTGGAAGCCGGTGACGCGGTTCCCGCTGACGGACGTATCATCGACTCCGCAAGTCTGAAAATCGAAGAAGCGGCGCTGACCGGTGAATCCGTTCCCGTTAATAAAATTATCGACATTCTCAATCTCAAGTCCGGCGAACAGGATGTTCCTCTGGGAGACCGGAAAAACATGGTTTACATGGGTTCCACTGTGGTATACGGCCGTGGTACCGTTGTAATCACCGGAACCGGTATGAACACCGAAATGGGTAAGATCGCCGATGCGCTGACTCAGGCGGAAGAAGGCGAAACTCCCCTCCAGCGCAAGCTCCATCAGCTTTCGGGTATTCTGACCTGGCTGGTGCTGGGTATCTGCGTGCTGATCTTCGGCGTACAGCTGATCCGCAACGGTTTTGCGGCTGAAACCATCATCGGCTCCTTCATGGTCGCAGTATCTCTGGCAGTTGCGGCAATTCCCGAAGGTCTGGCTGCGGTTGTTACCGTGGTTCTTTCCATTGGTGTTACCAATATGTCGAAGAGAAATGCCATCATCCGGCATTTGACTGCCGTGGAAACTCTCGGATGTGCGCAGATCATCTGCTCCGACATGACCGGTACCCTGACCCAGAACAAGATGACCGTGGTGGATTCCTACGGTGCTGAGGAGGGTCACATCGCCCGCGCCATGGCTCTGTGCTGCGACGCCGTGCTGAACGAGGACGGCACTTCCACCGGCGA
>JAFQWY010000112.1 GCA_017407225.1 Clostridia bacterium
GAAGAACCTGTTTTTGAAATGGGAAATTTCAATCTGATATGGGATTTGGTATTCCATGACGGCTGGATGTATTATGCGGATGATTTTGAAACTGAGGTTTACAAGCCGGATGAAGAAATTCCGGACGGATATTCCAATGTGTACGGCTACAGCAATGAAGCATTTGTCAGTGCCTTCGATTCTGCTAACCGCTGTTCCGTAAAACGGATGAAGCTGGACGGAAGCAGTGAGATTGAACTGGTCGTTTCCGGTGTAACACCGCCATATAACAGTATTGGAAAACAATTATGGTGTATTGTTGATAACACTTTGTATTGTGTCCCGAGCAGCTTTGAGTATCAGGGAAAAATCGACTGGAGTGCATTTTACTCTCAGAACAGTCTGACCTATATCTGGAGCGAAACGGGAGGCGATCTGCTTGCCGTTGATCTCGACACAAAAGAAGTACGGCAGGTGCTTACCGATACCGGATACGATATCACAGGTATTGAATATGCCGGCAATGGAAGATTGATGATATACGGTCAGATATACGATATGGATACGCTGACAGAGCATTATAAGACAAATGGAATCAAATATTCAGGATTGAAACTGGATACATGGTACCTGCTTGATATTGAAGATCTGAAATGAAAGGTGGAACTGTAATGCCACTAACTATAATCAACATGTCCAAATCCTACAGCACAAACCTTGCGCTGTTCGGGAATGGATACGCCATGCTGACGCTGTGGCTTGCGGTGGCAATCGCGGCGGTGTCGGCGATGATGATGCCCGCGAAGCGGATGTTTGTGAAGTGATAAGTTGAAAGGATGGAGGACAATGAAAAGATTACTGTTTTTATTGATGATCACGACGATGCTCCTGTGCGGATGCGAATCAAAAACTCCCTATATCCCCCGTGACACCACATCTGATGCAGTTTCCGTCGGAGATTACGAATACAAAGAATCCGCTATATCCACAAGCAGCGGTTCTCTGTTTCAGATTACATCCCGCGGATTTCAGTATATGGATAATGATATACTGACCGTCTATACGCCATCCCGCGGAAAGTCCTATCAGATTTGTTACGATCCGCTGTGCGGTCACGGCATGGGATCGGACTGCTTCTATCAGTTCATGATCTACGGTTCCGTAGCCAAACAGAAGGGAGAACGGTACTACTGGTACGATCATGATGTGGATTTTGAAAATCCCGGAAAAATGATGGAAAATGATTTTCACTACCGAATATGTTCCACTGATCTGACCGGGCAGGATTTCAGGATTTTATACCGCAACGGTGGCAACTACATCAGCGAAATTGCATTCGGCGAAGAACGTATCGTTTTCACAGAACAGGTCGGCGACAGACAGTGCGTTCTGCACTCTATCGATTACAACGGCAAGAATCTGAAAATCCAGCCGTATGCAGACGATGAAGAACTGGTTGTCAGCGCATTTGCCTGCATGGGCGATGAGGTCTACTATGTCGCAAACGGTGAACTCCGTGTCTGCGATGCCGAACTGCAGAACAGCCGTGTCCTTGCCGAAATTGGCGATGCTCCGCTGTATGCAGATAACCGGAATCAGAAATTATACTATTTCTTCGGCGGAACGGTTTCCTGTTATGATCCTACCACGGAAGAAACCACAGCCATTCTGACCGCCGGAGA
>JAFQWY010000113.1 GCA_017407225.1 Clostridia bacterium
ATATACACTTCTTCCAGTGTATTCTGTACGTCCATATCGATGGGCAGGTATACCTTATACCCGGAGGAGAGGATATGCTTGCCGGCAAAGGAGCGGGACCAGCCGTATTCTTCCATGAAATGTTCGGTAAGCTGGTCGATTACCGCTTCGATGTACCAGTTGTAGATATGGTACCCTTCCGCCTGGGTGAACTCGTCCGTATTGTCGAAATAGGTGATACCCAGATCGGCTTCGTATGCGGCATTGGCTTCGGCATCGGAAATCCAGCCAAGATCCCACATACGGTAGATAACGTCATTCCGGCGGCTGCGGTTGCCGTCCCGTACTCTGCCGTCTTCCAGGATCCGGTCTTCCTCATGATACAGAGGTTCGTATGCCGAAGGACTCTTTACAATGGCTGCCAGTGCGGCACACTGTACCAGATTCAGTTCGGATACATCCTTGCTGAAATACAGGTTGGCCGCCGCCTGTACACCTTCCGCACCGTTTCCAAGGTTGACAATGTTCAGATACATTTCCAGGATTTCTTCCTTACTCAGATCCTTTTCCAGATTGAGTGCCCGGAAAATTTCCTGCACCTTCCGCTGGATGGTCACATCATCTTCCCCGGTCAGGTTTTTGATGAGCTGCTGGGTGATGGTGGAGCCGCCCGCTACGGAATTCCCGGTGAAGTAATTGAACACGGCTTTCCCGGTGGTGATCCAGTCCACGCCGTTGTGTTCCATGAACCGGTGATCTTCGATGGCGGTGAATGCATCGATCAGATACTTCGGGAACTGGTCATAAGAGACCCAGATACTTCCCGATGCCCCGGAAATCCGTTCCTCCTCCCATTCCACAGGGGTTCCGTTCCGGTTGAGGCGATCCTCTTCCGAATCAAATTCCATGATGTAGAACCGGGTGGTGGTGGTGCCGGATTCGGAGGTTTTCAGAAGTGACGGATCTATTGTCAGATCCAGATAGTTGTTGATGTAAATGGCGAAGACCGTACCTACGATGATGCCGGTGATCAGTCCGATGAGCAGGATGGTCAGCAGGATATTCAGCACATAGGAAAGCAGTCTGAGAAACACTTTCCCGATGATCCCGAACACATGCATGACTTCCAGCCCCCAGTTGACCTCCGGCTTTTCTGCAGCCCGATCTTTTTTGGGTGAAAATTCTGCCATGAAGGGTATTCCCTTTCTGTTGAGTTTCCGTTTTGACAGCATATACATCCGTCTTATGGGAATAGTATACACCGTATTTTTGAATTTGATATGAACACCTGCTCTGCATTCCGTAAAGACGGGATTTTTTTACAAATCTGTCATGGAATTGCGGGGATTTCTGCCGTTACCGCAGAACCAGATTCTCTTCCCCGCAGATTTCTTTCATTTCCTGCAGGGTGAAATCGTTCAGGTATGCTGCCGGAATTTCTGTTTTTTCATATGTTCCGGTATCCTTATAATAGAACAGCACCGGCACAGGTCCCGGAAAGAGTTTGCAGAATGCCCGGATGCGGCGGCAGGCTTCGCTGTCTCTGCTGTCCACACGCAGGAAGATCCGCGGTGCTTTCGGTTGTCTGACGGTTTGTGCAGTCTCCTGTGCAGGAGGGTTCTGTTCTGTCAGCTGGGGAATGGGCGGAGGCGGCTCGGGGGTATTGCGGAGCAGTATGTCCGAACCAATCAGAGATTTCGGTTCTTTTTCCCGGAAAAGATGGTTTGCCGTCATGGGCGTCACCTGATTGGCCAGGATTTTGATATCCTCGTCGTCCCGGGCACTGATGGTACCTTTGACAATTACGGCCGCATCATACTGGAGCAGGTGGCCCCATTCCGCCAGTTTCTTCGGAAAGCAGACCAGCTCAATTTCCGCAGTACCGTCGTCCAGATTCACAAAGGCCATGGGATCCCCGTTTTTGGTGATCTTGTTGGTTCGCTTGGTGACGCATCCGGCCAGAGTGACGATCTTTTTATCGGTATAGTTTCCGTCACCGTCGTCACTTTCGGAAAAGGCTTTCAGGATGTCTCCTGCGTGATCGGTATGGATGGAAGCAAGCTGCTCCGAGTAGTCGTCCAGAATATGTCCGGACAGGTAGAATCCGCAGCTTTCTTTTTCCAGAGACAGCTTTTCTCTTGTGGTA
>JAFQWY010000114.1 GCA_017407225.1 Clostridia bacterium
CGGTATATCCGCCGTGGCACCAAAGGTATTGCGCTGATCGACAATGATTCCGATGTACCAAAGCTGAAATATGTGTACGATCTTGCCGATACCGGAACCCGGCAGAATTCCCGGCCTGTGAACCTGTGGCAGATGGGACAGGAACACATGGATTCGGTGTTCTATACGCTTGACCAGAATTACGGTGTGACAGACTTATCTCTCAACAATATTTTTGAAGAAATTGCCGCAAATCTTGCCGATGAATTCTGGGACAATCATAATCGTGACATCATCGGCATCGTTGACGATTCCTTTCTGGAGGAGTATACTGATGATACCATCGGAGTACGGTTCCGGGAAGCGGTCAAAGTCAGCACCACCTACACCCTTCTGTCACGGTGCGGCATGGAATCCCCCTTTACCCATGAAGATTTCCTGCCGGTGTTTGAGTTCAACACTCCCGATACCATCGCCGCACTCGGTACCGCCATCAGCCAGATCAGCGAACAAGTCCTCCGGGATATCGAAATCACGATAAAAATTTATGAAAAAGAAAGGGTACAGAGAGATGAAGAACGAACTGACTTACACCAGAGTGGGGGAATACGCCTACCCGAACCTGACCCTGCAGAACCCGCAGCCGAAGTCCCTGGGCAAGTACGGCAGGATGCGCCGGGAATACCTGAAGAATCACCGTCCGATCCTGTACAACAGATTGATCCTGTCGGAGAAGCTGCACTCCCACCTGACCGAAATCGACTTGACAGCAAACAGCCGGATGGAACAGATGATGGACGAGCTGCAGAAAGCGAACGGCTTGACGGAGCAGATGAAAGCACAGAATCCGATGTTGTGGGTACAGACGATGAACAGCCTGAAATCCCAGGCGGAGGAAACGATTTTGACGGAGCTGATCTACAGCTAACCCCGCCGGAACCCTTCGGCAGAGGGAATCAGCTTAGTTTGTTTGACCTTATTCCCACCGAAGCGGAACAAATTGAATCTATCGACAAAGCGGAACGTGTAGAACATACACCTTTCGCTTTTTCCTTTTCTCAGGAGGAAATAGACACCGTCCTACGGTTCGGCAGTAATGCGGATGATCATCGGAAACGCATTGTTGCAGAGTTTATGAAGCAGAAATCCCTTGATGAAAATGCGGAATTCCTTAAAGGTATGTATCACGGCGGGAACGGCTTTATCGTGGACAACCGGGACATCTGCGCATGGTATGCCGATGACGGTATCCACATGGCACAGGGACGGGCGGCGAGATATGTTCATTCTGCCAAAGTATTGGACTGGGAAGAAGCAGCCGAACGTGTAGATCAGATGCTGGAAGATGGAACCTTTGCATCAAATGTGGAACTTGCGGAAGCAGTATCCTATGCTCAGCGTCTTCTTGCTATTGATATATGGAATCTGCATTCCTATTTTTCAGAATCAGCACACGGTAAATACTACAGCACCGTTATGTTTGACGGAACCTACCCGGATTCTGTGGAACGGATCACAGAAATGCTTGCCGACCCGTTCATTCGGGATGTGATTGCCGAGGAAACCGTAAGATTGGCTACAGACTACACACAGAACCGTGATCTGCTCCGGTTCCATCATGCCAGACCGGATCATCTGGCCGTGCGAATCCGGGAACTTGGAGATATGACCCACGAATACGCAGCCGAACTGACAGAACTTCCGGCGGTGCAGCAGTTTATATCGGAGGATGAAATTGCCGAATCCTTTATCCGTCATGGAAGCGGCGTGTATAACGGAAAGCACCGGATTTATGACTATCTCATCGGAAACCACACAGATAAAGAGAAGATTGACTTTCTGAAAAACGAATACGGTACAGGCGGGCATTCTCATGCCTTATCCGGTTCCACGGGAAGTTGGGAGGATCATGACAGCAGAGGAATCCGGCTGAAGAAGTCCGGTTGTGCCGATGTGGAAATGTCATGGACAAATGTACTAAAACGGCTGAACGATCTGATAAAGAAAGATCGGTATCTGTCGCAGGATGAGAAGAACGCCAGAAAAGCTCATTATGAAGCGGAGAAAGTATATACCTCCGTCAAAGCGGAACATCTGGATGATATTGTTCTGTACCAGTTTGGATCTGCTTATGAGATGTATGGTGAGGATGCGAAAAAAGCCAGTGAGCTGCTGAACCGGTATGTGTTCGAGCGTGATCTGCCCGGTATCGGTGTGGTGGATATGTGCAATGTCGATACCAAACGGTTGGATGAAACCGTGGAGAAACTGCGGGACAGGTATGATGTAACGGTTATAACACTTGACCGGGACAGCGGCGAATGGCGTAATTATACCATGCTGTCCGTCGATCATGAAGCAGAAAAGGCGATTGATACCTATGAAGCGGAATTTGGTGCGGACGGGTATCGTGCTTTTCCGGGGAACGCTCCCGAACAGGAAGCATTGTCTGACCGTACCTATGCAGAAGAACATCTGATACCGGAGGAAACAATGTTCACCATCGGTAATAAACCGTACATGGTTGACCG
>JAFQWY010000115.1 GCA_017407225.1 Clostridia bacterium
GTCTGGTGCATCTCACCTCAGAAGACGGGGACAACTGGCATGAAATCGGAGAAATTTACGTGAGCCCCGATCGTGACGAACCGGAATGCTCCGACTATTTCGCGCTGAACGGCAGGTATTACCTGATTTTCAGCCACCACGGCAGCGGACAGTACCGGATTTCCGACAAGCCCTTCTCAGACTGGAAAGAACCCGCGGAAAAATCCATACCCTGCCACTCCGTCCCGAAAGCGGCGATCTGGCACAACCGGATCATCTTTGCCGGCTTCAAGCGTGTGAACGGATATGCCGGGTATCTGACCTTCCTGGAAGCCATCCCCGATGAAAACGGCGAGATGCAGTATGTACCTGTGAAAGAAATGGAAGAATAAAGGAGAATTGAGATGAAAAAGAGAACACTGACCCTTCTGCTGGCACTGGCGATGCTGGCGTCGAATTTTACAGGATGTTCGGAGAAAACCGTGACTGAGGAAAGTGGTTTACCGTCTGATGCAGCAGATACTACTCCTGCGGTTGAAGAAACGGCAAAGGAAACTGAAGCAGTGCCCGACTTGCCCGAAAACGTCAACATGGACGGCAAGAATTTCAACATTCTCTCAGCCGGTTTCTTCAACTGGGAACCGCTCGGGATCTGGGACCTGTCGGCAGAAGAAATCACTGGTGACTCCTTCAATGATGCTGTATTCGAGAGAAATGAGTACATGAAAGAAAAATACAATTGCAGTATCACCGAAATTGCAACCGGACACTGCGATGAGGCACTGAGTGTGCTCCAGAATGCTGTGACAGCAGATACGAACGATTACGATATCGCACTGCTGCGTACATGGAATTACTATTCTGCACTTGGCGGCAAACTGCTTACGAAATTGGAAAATCTGAATCATTGTGATTACGATCAGGAATGGTGGAATCGCGATATCATGGAACAGCTTGCCGTAGGCGGTAAGAATTATGTGATCAATGGCGGATTTACGATCAGTGATGAACTGGCGAAAAACTGTATGTATTTCCACAAGGGTCTTCTGGAAGAATTCAAGCTGGAAAATCCGTATGAACTCGTAACCGAAGGAAAATGGACGTTCGACAAGATGATGGACATGACGGATGGTGTCAATGCCGATCTGGATGGTGACGGCAAATGGTCGAACGCAGACCGCTATGGCATTGTCCATGTGGATGATACCCCCGGGCTTCTTGTTAATGCTTTCAACAGCAGATATGCAGCCCTTGAGGAGGACGGCGGACTGAACCTCACCATCAACAACGAAGATACCGTCACAAAAATCATACACATGATCGAATCATTTTCCGATCAGACCGTTGTGTTCAATGTATCTCACCGAAGCAATAATGTAAATGCGGATGAAATGGGCATGTTTATGCGGAATCAGACCCTGTTCAGTATGGCTGGTATCTGGTATTGCCGGACCTACCGCAGCATGGACGAAGATTTCGGTATTCTGCCGTATCCGAAGTACGATGAAGCACAGCAGGAATATCTGAGTCCATCTACAGCGATTGCAAATACTCTGGTCAGTGTTCCGGTGACAAATACCGATTATGAAAATACTTCGATTTTCCTCGAAGACTATTCCTACCGTGGACATAAGACGGTTCTGCCTGAGTTTTATGAGGTTCTGCTTCAGGGAAAGGTGGCGCGTGATGAGGAGTCCAAGGCAATGCTTGATCTGATTTTCAGCTCTCCCATTCTTGATGTCGGTATTATCTGCGAGTTCGGCGGTTATCCTGCTGTGATCAACAGTAAAACTGCTGCTTTTGACACAAATATTGTATCCGAATTTGAATCCAAGGAACGGATTGCAAACAGAGCGATTGAAAAGTTTGTATCAACAATATCCGAAGAATAA
>JAFQWY010000116.1 GCA_017407225.1 Clostridia bacterium
AGACGGTGCTGTCGACTTCACCCAGGACTTCTTCGGAAAGAGCGCAAACCTCACCGTTTCCGGTCAGCTCAACGGCGAAACCTACGCGATGGCGTTCAAGAATATCTACACCTTCGGTCCCACCTTCCGTGCGGAAAACTCCAATACCCAGCGTCACGCTGCGGAATTCTGGATGATCGAGCCCGAAATCGCATTCGCGGATCTCAAGGACGACATGAAGCTGGCGGAAGATATGCTCAAGTTCGTCATCTCCTACGTCATGGAAAACGCGCCCGAGGAAATGTCGTTCTTCAACCAGTTCGTTGACAAGGGTCTGATCGAGAGACTCACCCACGTTCTGAACAGCGATTTCGGTCACGTTACCTACACCGAAGCCGTTGAAATTCTGGAAAAGAACAACGCAAACTTCGACTACAAGGTATCCTGGGGCTGCGACCTCCAGACCGAACACGAACGCTACCTCACCGAAGAAGTGTTCAAGCGTCCCGTATTCGTTACCGACTATCCCAAGGAAATCAAGGCATTCTACATGAAGCTGAACGAAGACGGCAAGACCGTTGCGGCCATGGACTGCCTGGTTCCCGGCATCGGCGAAATCATCGGCGGTTCCCAGAGAGAAGACTCCCTCGAACTGCTTGAAAAGCGCATGGACGAGCTGGGTCTGGAAAAGGAATCCTACGACTTCTATCTGGATCTCCGCAAGTACGGCTCCGCACGTCACGCAGGCTTCGGTCTGGGCTTTGAACGCTGCGTCATGTACCTGACCGGCGTATCCAACATCCGCGACGTCATCCCCTTCCCCCGCACCGTGGGCAACTGTGAGCTGTAATGCTGCTCATTCTTCAGTATGCCGCGCTGATCTGTGCATTCTTCCTCCCGTTCGCCATCGGCTGGACGGTACAGTCGGCACGTGCACATGACCGGCGCAGGCTGGTAATTGCCGCGGTTCTGCTGGCGGTGTCGCTGGGCGTGATCGGTATCACCGTGTGGCTGGCGTTCGGCATCAGCAGCGTAAGCTGACAGCAATTCTATCCGACAAAATACGGCTGCCGTGTTCCGGTGGATTTTTCTCCGGACATAGCAGCCGTTTTATTTTTTTCTTCGGTTCAGCTTCCGAGCTCTCCCGCCGCACCGCCGAGGATGTACATTTCGCTGTAGGTGTAGGATATCAGCTCCACGGAGCAGAACCGGGTGCGTTCTTCGTTTGCTCTGTGATGTTCGCCGTAATGTGTGCTGTGAATCGTCTGCCACGGATATTCCGGATCCTCAACGGCGGTCAGCTTCACAACCGCAGTGACAATCGGCTCGCCGCCCATGGAGCATCCCTGGATCTGGATGGTGTACTCCCTGTCTGCCAGCGTATCGGAACTGACCAGAGAATCCCCCACACCCTCCGTCACCAGCACCTTCCCCACAGGGCAGATATTGATGCCGCAGGGAGCGGTGAGACTGATCTCCTCCGCACCTATGGGCGGTCCGTTGAGGGAATAGCGCAGACGGATGCTGCTGTCGTTTGGCTCCAGCTTCTTTACCTTCACGATTCCGTCGAATTCAATGAACAGGTTCAGGTTGGAGTAGTTGATGCCGTCACCCTTCTCACGCGCCATGTGCATGGTCATGGGAGCCATCGTCCGGGGTACGCCAAGCTGCAGGGTGTCAAATTCAAATACATCCTCGTTGGCAACTTCCGTCACTCCGTCATCCGGAATCCAGTATCCATTCCCGTCCTCTTTACGCGGAAATGTCCGGGTTGAAGGGTCAATATACCCCCATCGTCCCGTGCCTTCCAGCTCGTCGTCCAGAAGCCACGTGCTGATCGTCATCAGCTCATCCATGTTGACCGGCTCCTGATTTTTGTTTCCCGTGCAGGCGGTACAGGAAAGCAGAAGCAGTGCCAGAAATGCTGCCCGGATCTTCAATCGTATATTTGTCACGGCGGTTCCTCCTTTTACAGCTTTTATTTTGTTTCATGTACAGTATACACCAAAAACGTATAATTGTCAAGTGTGTATGAATGCGCCGGCATTGTTTTTTCGACGGATTTGCAGGATTTTCCGGAAAATCCTTGACTTTCCTTACGGGATTGGGTAAAATGGAGAGCGGAACTTTTTCGATTCCATCATCTTATATAAAGTGACGGTCAGACTGAAATGAAGACATACAGAACCAGGCTGGCGGCGATTCTCCTGGCGGCCATGCTGCTGTTCTCCGCCTGTGGTGAGAAGACCCCCGCTCCCGAAACCAATGCTCCGGAAACGCCCGCCGTGACCCAGGCACCGGAAACCGAACCCGATACCGAAGAATCCGAAGAAGCGGAAACCGACGCCCCCGAATCCGAGACCGAGCCGGAGCCGGAAACCGCGGAGCCCGAAGAAACCGAAACGGAAGCGCCGGAAACTCTCCCCTCCAGTGAGGAGCTGCTGACCGATCCCGATTCCGACATCAAGGAATTCTCCGATGAATCCGACACCGTTCCCGTAGCACCTCCCGAAACCAAACCCGCCGAAACGGAAGCTCCCGAAGAAACGGAACCCGAGAGGATCTACAGCTATCTCAACGGCTACACCACTACCGTTGAAGAACGGGATCAGCGTCCCGTGGCCATCATGCTCAACAATATGAAAAAGAGCCTTCCCCAGGCAGGTCTGTGCGAAGGGGATATTTACTACGAATGCGCGGCGGAAGGCGGCATTACCCGTCTGATGATGGTGTGCGAGGATTACGAAAATCTGGGCACCGTCGGCTCCATCCGCTCCTCCCGCGACTACTTCGTGGACTTCCTTGCAAACCATGACGCCATCTACGTCCACGCCGGCGGAAGCAATCAGGCATACGAAAAGATCAGCTGGAGAGGCATCAATAACCTGGACGGCGTGAATATGTACCTGCCCACTACGTTCTGGCGTGATACATGGCGCATGAACAACATCGGCTACGAGCACAGCATGATGGCAAACGGCAAGTCCATTGCGGAAGGCATCGCCTTCAAGAAATACCGCACCGAGCTTGACGCCAATCAGGTGCCCCTGTTCAGGTTCTACGACGAAGAAACCGACAATACTCCTCTGGGAAGCCCCGCCTCCCACATTCACATGAAGTCCACCTCCATCAACACCGTTGACTTCGTGTACAACGCGGAAACAAAGGAATACCTGCGCTATCAGTACAACGGCATGGAGCACACCGACGCCACCACCGGAGAACAGCTTTCCGTGAAGAACGTGCTGATTCTCTTCACCGAAATCGACCTGATTCCCGGGGATGAAGCCGGACGTCTCACCGTAGGCACCGTGGGCAGCGGTCAGGGTTACTACATCACCAACGGCGTGCGGAAGGTGGTTAACTGGTCAAGAGAAACCAAGACATCCACACTCCATCTGGAATACCGCAGCGGCGACGAGCTGATTCTCAACTGCGGCAAGACCTTCATCTGCGTTGTGGATGATTCGGTTGCACCCGGCATCGATTTTGAGTACAGCTGGAACTGAATGACGGAACAATTCATGAATACGGCTGCGGCAAAAACTGCGGCCGTATTTTTTGAATTATTTTGTAAAAAGGTATTGACAAACGCACTCCGATCTGTTATAATCTATAACCGTCGGCAGGAAACTCCGACAAAGGATTCAATGCTAATATGGCTCAGTTGGTAGAGCACATCCTTGGTAAGGATGAGGTCCCCGGTTCGAATCCGGGTATTAGCTTGAAAAGACGCCGTTCAGTCGAAAGATTGGACGGCATTTTCATTCCTCCGGATTCCGCCGGATGCCGGAAAAGAAAATCACAGATTCCGAAAAAACTTTTGGAAAAGGGTTGACAAAGGGATGACGGTGTGGTATAATAACATCCGTCGGCAGGAAACTCCGACAAAGGATTCAACGCTAATATGGCTCAGTTGGTAGAGCACATCCTTGGTAAGGATGAGGTCCCCGGTTCGAATCCGGGTATTAGCTTGAAAAGACGCCGTTCAGTCGAAAGATTGAACGGCATTTTCATTTGTATGGGGAAACGGGCGGTCTGCGGCATGGCGGATCGCTTTTTTGTTCACATACTTCTCAACGAACCGGTGCTTGACAGGCGTGTACTGTGTATGCTATAATTGTGTTATCAAATTAACGGAAGGAACTGTCATGCTCACGCCGAAACGCCTGATTGCGGAATACGAAACCATGTGCGAGAATCCCTGTCCCCGGATCCGTATGCCCGTGAAGCGGCTGACGGGAGATCTGATCGAAATTTACCTCTGGCTGACTCTGGCGGTTCTGCTGTGCTACAGTGTGATGACAGCGGCATCGGTATTCATCTGGATTTATATCCCCTTTACGGTGTATCTTTACAGCCGGATATGGGATCTGTACGGGCTGTCCGTGAAGCGGCTGATCGCTGTCTGTATTGTGTTTTTTATTTTATCCGTTCCCTCGGGGATTCTGCTCCGCCGGGGAATACTGGCGCTGTTTGAGTTTTTCGGAATTTTTTAAGGAGGCATCCCATGAATCTGCTGTACCCCACTCAGCTGGAAGACAACTCTTTCCGGAAGGATCACACCGCACTGACATCGGTGAAAGCACTGGGACTGCCCCGGCTTCTTGCCATGGAGGAGCTGGATATTCTGCGGCTTCTTACAGCGGATCCGGAGGTGCTGGCATACCGGCAGGAAATTTTCCGGGATCTGAAAGAAAATCCGACACTGTACGATATCCTGAAAAAACTGCGTGAATATCTTGCGGATCTGCGGGATCTGTCGCAGAAGCGTGTTGCCACGGGGTCTTCCACGGAGGATGTACTGTATTCCTTCGGGGAACTGAAGGTTTTCATCGACATGATTCTGGAAATCACCGAATCCGTCGGACATTTCCGCCCTCAGCTTACCTCCCGCGCCCTGATCGGACTGCTGGATACGATGGACAAAATCCGCAATGATGCCAGTTTTCCGGAAGTAAAGGGCTATGTGGATAAGATTTTAGCCACGCTGCGTTTTCCCAGAAGCGTTACGCTCGGTGTGAATCTGAATGCACGGTTTGAACCGTACGAGGTCGGTGTGGTATCCATCAACAATGAATACTATATCGGCGGCGGACTGTTCAGCACCATGTTCGGCAAAACCGCAGCGGACGGCGGACTCAGATGCAATACCCCTCTTGTGAGCGGTGAAGCGGCGGCATCCTTTTCCAATGCCATATACAGTGTCATCAACGCAGATATCGCACGCAGTCTGAAGAAAGCGCGAAGTATGATGCTCGCCTATATCCAGAATACGGTGGCAGAACTGGCGGTTGTATATGATGACCTGAACTTTATCCTGCGTGGGGCGGAATATGTGCGTGATCTGGAGATCAGGAAGGTTCACACCGTTCTGCCGGAGATGGGAAAATCTCTCGTTTTCCATCGGCTGATCAATCCGGCACTGCTGAGAAAACTCAGCGCGGGGCAGATCATTTCCAATGATGTCAGCTTTCCGGAGGATTCCTGCATCCTGCTGATTACCGGACCCAACAGCGGCGGAAAAAGCGTGTATGTAAAAGCCGTGGGCATCGCGGTTCTGACAGCACAGCTCGGCCTGCCCATTGCCGCCGTGTCCGGGAAGATGCCTGTGTTTACCTCAGTTTACTATCATTTTCCGGCTGAGGATTCTGCGGATGACAGCCGGTTGGTAGAGGAATGCAAAGCCATGCGGGAGATTCTCGACGGAACCGATGAGCACAGCCTGATCCTCATGGACGAATCCTTCTCGGGTACAGGATCGGCGGAAGGCGCCGTCATCGCCGAAGAGGTGCTGAAAACCATCCGTCATCGCCGTGCATCCGCGATTTACTCCACGCATCTGCATGAACTGGCGGCACGGGTTCCCGTTCTCAACGAAAAATCACCGAAGATTGTCACTCTGTCCGCGGAATATGTCAGCGGACGGCGTACTTATCGTGTCATTCCCACAAAGCCCGGCGGCAGAAGCTATGCTTATGAAATCGCAAGACAGTACGGGCTGGGATTTGAGGAAAACACCTGAGGCATTATCCGTTTTGCCTATCGCCCGCTGACGGATTTTCGCTCTTGACGAAATGCCGCAAAAGGTATATAATGAAATCGAATAACTTTACGCTCGGGTGTGAAATGGACAGATTCGATTTATTCGTATTCATCATAGAGTGCATCAGTATAGGCTCCTTCGGGGTATCCGGTGCGCTGACTGCAATCAAAAAGCAGATGGACCCTTTCGGCGTGATCATTGTGGCAGCAACCACTTCCGTGGGCGGCGGTATCATCCGTGACTGTATTCTCGGCATCCATCCTCCGAAAAGCTTCCACTATCCCGCATACGCAATTGTGGCGACCGTGTTTGCCATTGTAACCTTCATACACGAATACCGCCGTGCCAAGCGTCATACCGGACAGCAGGCATTCTCCGGAAAGTTCCTGGACAGACTCATGTTCTGGCTGGATACGGTGGGACTGGGAATCTACACCGTGGTGGGGGTTTCCAACGGCTTTGAAGTGGGACACACCGCGCGGGAAGACTGGTTCCTTCTCTGCTTTGTGGGCGTTGTCACCGGTGTGGGCGGCGGTGTTCTCCGCGACGTGCTGACCCAGAATCCGCCGTACATTTTCGTCAAGCACTTCTACGCCAGCCCCTGTCTGGTGGGCAGTATTGTGTGCGTCATCATGTGGGAAACCACCGGACGGATCCCCGCGATGATTGTCGGGACGATTGTGATTATATTCCTGCGCTGGCTGGCGGCGACTTTCCGCTGGAATCTGCCCCATGTGCCTGCGGAGCTGTATGCAAAGCCCGGCGAACCCATCCCGGAAAGCCACCTGAAACGGGAAAACAGAAAATAATGAAAAACTGCTGTATCGGAGGATGACTCCCGGTACAGCAGTTCTGCGTTCTGTTACAGCGGCAGATTCGCCAGCAGTGCCCATCCGCAGACAAGACTGACGGCGTTGGCGAGTATGGCGGTGACAAAGCCGCGCAGTTTCGGATGCTCTTTGAGCAGTGCGGCAAAGAGAACGGCTTCGGTGAGGAAAATCAGCCCTTCCAGGAAGAAGAAGCCTATTTCCCAGTAGCCCATGGCCAGATAATTGCCGGTGATGGTTACGTTGAGGAAGATCTGTGTCACAAGATTCACAGCGGCGAAAACAATCCAGCTGCGGCGTGTGCGGTAGGTCATGAGGAAGAAGATTACCCCTTCTGCGATGAGAGTCACGCTTACCCGCAGAGCCGCCAGAAGCACATTCCGCCATACCATATAAGCGGAGCTGCCCGGCACAGCGGTTTTGTCCGCTATCTTCATCACGGAGAGATGGTTGTACCGCATCTGGTTTTCCGCCGGCATGGGAACGGTGCAGTCGATGCCGTCTTCGGCCGATACCAGATGCAGGGAAGACTTCGCCGCGGTTTTCTCCATTTCGGCAATGGATTCATAGGAGTACCGTGCGTCTCCGTTCATAGCTTCAAACAGCTCGTGATAATACAGGCGGAAGCAGGATTCCCATCCCCGTCGGAGAGGGCGCAGATCCACACTTACCCCGTCCGGGGTTACCAGAGAAACGGTCAGATCCTCCGGCGCACCGGTGATGAGGACGGTGAAGTCGGGGCCGGCTTCGGCATTGGCATATACGGGAATGCTCAGAAGAACGGCGAACAGGACGGCAAAACAGAGGGCGGTGATACGATTCTTCAAGACGAGGCCTCCTTTCGGATGTAAAGCGGTTTCCATGCTTCCATTGTATCATGATGTACCGCATCCGTCAAGTGTACATCGCTGGATTTATCATGAATTTTCCGTAAACTTCCCTTGACGAAACGGAAGAGAGGGTGTATAATATTCCGTTGTAATACAAAAACAAACGGATCGGATGAATGAATATGCAGTCCAATAAAATCCGCCGTGCCTTTACCGCCGCATTCCCCCGGACCCTTCCCGTGTTCGCCGGATACTGCTTCCTCGGTATGACCTACGGCATCTTTCTCAATACCAGCGGACTCCCGGTGTGGTACCCGCTGATCATGTCTTTGATTATCTTTTCGGGTTCGGCTGAAATCATCGCGGTCAGCTGTATGCTGGGAGCCTTCAATCCCGCAAACGCATTTGTCATCGCGTTCATGACCGGTGCACGCTACCTTTTCTACGGCATCTCCATGCTGGACAAATTCCGCGGCACGGGATGGAAGAAATTCTACCTCATCTACGGCATGGTGGACGAAACCTTCTCCATCAACTATCAGTCCGTGATCGCCCCCGATGTGGACAGGGGCTGGTTCATGTTCTTCGTGACCCTCATGGATCACCTGTACTGGATTTTCGGTGCCAATATGGGCTCCCTCCTCGGTTCCTTCATCGGATTCTCCACGGAGGGTCTGGATTTTGTCATGACCGCCATGTTCGTGGTCATCTTCATGAATCAGTGGATGACGGAAAAGCGGCACCTGAGCGAGCTGATCGGCATCGGATGCGCCCTGCTGTGCCTGATTCTCTTCGGTGCGGACAATTTCATCATTCCCACCATGATCGCCATTCTCACCGCCCTCACCGCGGCGCGTAAGCCCCTTGACCGGATGGCGGACGAAAACGAAGCCTACAAAATCGCGCAGGCAGAAAAGGCAGGTGTGAAGTCATGACAACCGCACAGCAGCTGATTACCATTCTCATGATCTCCCTTGGCACCATGTCCATGCGGTTTCTGCCCTTCCTCATCTTCCCGGCAGGAAAACCCACGCCGAAGTACATCCGGTATCTGGGCAAGGTTCTCCCCGGCGCCGTCTTCGGGATGCTGGTGGTGTACTGTCTGAAAAATGTCAGCGTCACTTCCTTCCCTTTCGGGATTCCCGAACTGATCGGCATCGCGGTCACCGCCGTCCTCCATCTCTGGAAGAAGCAGATGATCCTCTCCATGGGCGCGGGAACCATCGTGTACATGATTCTCGTGCAGTTTGTGTTCTGAGAAAAAGCAAAACAGTCCGTGATCCGTCGCGGGCTGTTTTTTGTCTCAGCTGTTTTTCAGTTTTTCCATATACTCCGTGAGGAAGGTATAGAACGCTGCGGCTTCTTCCCGTTCGCTGCTGCAGGTGACCACGATATCCCGGCTGCATCCTTCCTTCAGCTCCAGGAGACGCACATGATCCGGGGTGGCTCCCCATGTGTATGCAGGCCAGAATCCCACACCGCATCCGGATGCGATCAGGTTGTGTACCGCGGACGGCGTATCGCTCTCGAACACGATCCGGGGCATGAATCCTTCTCCGGCACAGAAGCGGTCGCAGATGGAGCGGAACAGGCGGGTACCGGCAAGGCAGACGAACTCCTCCTCACGGATGTCGGCAAGGGAAATGGCGCGGAGTCCCCGGAATTTTCCCGTATCCGGCACGGCAAGAAGCACCGGCTCCGTGAAGACATACTCCCGGCATCCCTCTTCCGAGCCTTCGTGCCGCAGACAGGTGGTGACACGGATATCGCACAGATCCAGTCTCACATCCTGCACCATGCGGAACCGGGTGTCCCGCAGAGCGCGGTAGGCGATCACGGCATCGGTCACGCAGGCGGATGCCGCCATAATATTCAGACGGACCGTGGCACGGCGGCTTTCCGACATTCTTCTTACCTCATCGGGCAGGCTCTCCAGAGTCTCCATCACCGGATTGAGCCGGGCATACATATACCGTCCCGCTTCCGTGAGTACAATCCCGCGGCCCTTTGCTTCAAACAGCTTCACGCCCAGCTCATCTTCCAGACGGCGGATCGCCATCGACAGTGCGGGCTGTGCCACATGGAGCTTCTCCGCCGAGCGGGTGACGTGCTGGCTCCCCGCCACTTCACAGAAATACTTCAGCTGTGTCAGTTCCATAATATCCTCTCATTATTTTTGTGTTATCGGTTGCATCAATATTATATATTTTACATAATCGGTTGTCAATGGTATAATAGAAACATCTCAGAAAAAGAGGGAAAAATCATGTCAGAACTGCTGGAAACCGTTATGCTCATCTGCTTCGGACTGTCGTGGCCCGTGAATGTATACCGGAGTTACACCTCCCGTACCGCCAGGGGAATGAGTCCCTTGTTCATCCTCCTGATCATCATCGGATATACTGCCGGAATTGCCGCCAAAATTCTCTCCGGAAATACCGGATTCATACTGGCGGTCTACCTGATCAACCTGACCGTGGTGCTTCTGGATCTGGCGGTGTATTTCAGAAACCGCCGCCTTGACCGTCGTATGCGATGAATAAAAATCCCCTGACCGGGAAATACTGCCTCCGATATGATATTCACATTATCATCCATCGGAGGTTTTTTATGTCTGAAACCGCAAAACGAAATTCGGGATTCTTTTCCCTCATGCAGAGAATCGGGCGGTCGTTCATGCTGCCCATTGCACTTCTGCCTGTGGCGGGGCTGCTTCTGGGAATCGGCGCGTCCTTCACCAATGCCGCCACTCTGGAAGCCTACGGTCTGACCTCATTCATGGGGGAAGGAACCCTCCTCTACTCCGTCTTCTCCGTGCTGTCGTCCGTGGGCGATGTCATCTTCGCCAATCTGCCCATTCTCTTTGCCATGGGGGTGGCGCTGGGTATGGCGGAAAACGAAAAAGCCACCGCAACTCTCTCCGCCGCCATCGCATTCTTCGTTATGCACATGACCGTTTCCTCCCTGCTCCGTCTGAACGGCAAACTGGAGCCGGGCGTGATGCAGGAGGGCACCGTCGCCGATGTGGTGGGCATCCAGTCCCTGCAGATGGGCGTCTTCGGCGGCATCGTGGTGGGACTGGGCGTGGCGTTCCTCCACAACCGGTTCTATAAAATCAAGCTCCCGGATGTGATCTCCTTCTTCGGCGGCACCCGGTTCGTCCCCATCATCTCCACGGTCACTTATGTGGGCGTGGGCGTCATCATGTACTTTGTCTGGCCGGCGGTACAGAGCGGCATCTACGCGCTGGGGGATCTGGTGCTGCGATCGGGATATGCCGGGACTCTCATCTACGGCTTCATCGAGCGGATTCTGATTCCCTTCGGACTGCATCATGTGTTCTACCTCCCGTTCTGGCAGACCGGGGTGGGCGGATCCGCCATGATCGACGGTGTGCTGATCTATGGTGCCCAGAACATCTTCTTCGCGGAGCTGGCTTCTCCGTCTACGGTAAAATTCTCCGTGGATGCTACCCGGTTCATGAGCGGAAAATTCCCCATGATGATCTTCGGTCTGCCCGGTGCGGCTCTTGCCATGTATACCTGCGCAAAGCCCGAAAAGAAAAAAACGGCAGGCTCCCTCCTGTTTTCCGCGGCTCTCACCTCAGTGCTGACGGGAATCACTGAGCCCATCGAGTTCACCTTCCTGTTCGTGGCGCCGGTGCTGTACGTGATCCACTCGGTGCTGGCCGGAGCATCCTATATGCTGATGCACATTCTTGATGTGGGTGTGGGCATGACCTTCTCCGGAGGACTCATCGACCTGACCCTGTTCGGCATTCTGCAGGGCAACGACAAGACCAACTGGATCATGGTACCCATCGTGGGGCTGGTGTACTTCGCGGTTTACTTCTTCCTGTTCCGGTTCCTGATCCGGTGGAGAAACTACGTCACCCCCGGACGGGAAGAGGACACGGAAGAGACAAAGCTGTACACCCGTGCGGATTACAACCGGAAAAAAGAACAGTCGGCTGACCGTCCGGCGGCGATTCTGGCATCCCTGGGCGGAGAAGGGAATATCCTGAATCTGGACTGCTGTGCCACACGCCTGCGGATCACGGTCGGTGACAGTACGCTGGTAAGCCGGACCGGACTGAAATCCACCGGTGCGGCGGGGGTGATCGTCAAAGGAAACGGTGTGCAGGTCATCTACGGACCGCAGGTATCCGTCATCAAGAGCGAGGTGGAAGAACTGCTCCGCAGAATCAGAGAAAACTGAACAGAAAAACGGCTGCCGCATTCCGTAAAATCACAGACGGAAATGCAGCGGCCGTTTCTTATTCTGTTTATGCTTCTTCGGCGGAATCCAGACCGGTGTTGGCACGGAACTGAAGCTGGTACAGCTCGGCGTAGATGCCGTTCTTCTGAATCAGGTCTTCGTGACGTCCCTGTTCCACAATGCGTCCGCCGGAGATGACTGCGATTTCATCGGCGTTCTTGATGGTGGACAGGCGGTGAGCCACGACGAGGGTGGTTCTGCCCTTGCACAGCTCGTCCAGGGACTGCTGGATGAGAATTTCGGTGGTGTTGTCCAGGGCGGAGGTGGCTTCGTCGAGGATCAGGATGGGCGGATTCTTCAAAAATACTCTTGCAATGGAGAGTCTCTGCTTCTGGCCTCCTGAGAGTCTTACACCGCGCTCGCCGATTTCGGTGGCGTATCCGTTTTCAAGACTCATGATCCAGTCGTGGATGTTGGCGCGCTTGGCGGCTTCCACGATTTCCTCCTCGGTGGCATCAAGGCGGCCGTAGAGGATGTTGTCGCGGATGGTGGCGTTGAACAGGTAGATATCCTGCTGGACGATACCGATATTCCGTCGGAGGGACTCCATGGTCACACCCCGGATTTCCTTGCCGTCGATGAGGATTTCGCCCTGCTGCAGCTTATAGAAATTGGGGATCAGATGGCAGATGGTGGTCTTGCCGCCGCCGGAGGGTCCTACCAGTGCGAAGGTTCTGCCCTTTTCGATATTCAGGGACACATCGGTGAGGACATCCACGGGATCGGTCATGGTGCCGTCTTCCTTCTCGGTGGGATCGTAGGCGAAGGTGACGTTCTTCAGCTCAATATGACCTTCCGCCTTGCCCATGTCAACCGCACCTTCCTTGTCGGATTCGGGGATTTCATCCATGATCTGGAGGAATCTTTCAAAGCCGGTGACGCCGTTCTGGTACTGTTCCATGAAGTTGATGAGGGTCATGACGGGGGAGATGAACATCCCCACGGAGACCACGAATGCGGAGTAGTCGCCGAAGCCGATTCTGCCGCTGTACAGGAACAGACCGCCGGCGATGAGGACGATGACATTGAATACATCGGTGATGAATGCGGTGCCGGAGTGGAACTGACCCATGGCCTTGTAGGCATCGGAACGGGCAGCCACGAAGGATTCGTTGCCCTCTTCAAACTTTTCCGCTTCCTTTTCCGCGTTGGTGAATGCCTTGGTTACCCGGATCCCGGAGATGGAGGATTCCAGAGATGCATTGATCTGGGCTACGGACTGACGGCTTCTGGTGAAGGCATCGCGCATCTTCTTCCGCAGAACTGCCGCAATGAGAACCAGGAAGGGAACCGCCGCGAAGATGATGAGGGTCAGCCAGATGTCGATGGTGGACAGATAAATGAAGGATGCGATGATGGAGATGGCGGAGATGATCAGGTTTTCGGGACCGTGGTGGGCAAGCTCGGAGATGTCCATGAGGTCGTTGGTCATCCGGGACATGATCTTACCGGTCTCGTGATTGTCATAGAAGGAGTAAGGGAGCTTTTCCAGATGGGTGAACATATCGCTTCTCATCTGTGCCTGCATCCGCACACCCATGACGTGACCGATGTACTGGATGAAGAAGTTCAGAAGCATCTTGACGCCGTACAGGGCAAGGAGGGTCAGCCCGAATACGATGATGAGCTGATATTTTTTATTCGGAATCAGGTCGTTGAGCATATTCCGCGTGACAATGGGATACACAATCCCGATGAGGGACACGCACAGGGAAGCCAGCATATCGAGAACGAAGATTCTCATGTGCGGCTTGTAGTAAGCGGCAAATCGTTTGAGCATGATTTTCTCCCGTATTATGAATTTGCCTTAATGATAACACAATTTTTAAATTTTGTCAATGAAGTTGTAAGAATATATTTAACCCTGCGGATTGCGGAATTTTGTCGGATGTGGTATAATATCTCTGTACCATAAATCCAAAATTCCCTGCCGTCTGTGCATTTACAGAAAACCAAAGCTGATAATACGCCCCCGGCGTCGTCAGTCAAAATCCCGCCTGTATTGACGCACTGTCAGTGCATAATCTCCCAAAGCTGCAGCAGCATCCCAAGATGCGGAACCCTGAAGGGAGAAGCCGAAGAACCGCAGGTTCGCGGGGCCAGGATTGATAAGGTCGCGGCCTGAGCGATCTTATCCGCCCTCCGCGCAGGAGAGAAAAACATATTGAAAATGCGTATGCATTTTCTTCAATCAATCACACCAAAGGATCCAAAGCAAACGAAAATCCAAAAACAGAGAATAAAACATAAGAAAATACATAACAACGAAAGGAATCAACCATCATGCGGAAAATGCTTCTCGGAATCTATCTTGCCCTTTTGGGAATTGCCGTGCTGATCGGATTCGGTGTCGGTACGGTCAGCGGTCTTGCCGCTCTTGCTTTTTTCTTTACATCGGCGCACTTCACACTGGACGGCTACTTCACATGGGGACCGAAAGCCCGGGAGGACGGGGAAGACTCCGAACCTCCCCTGCCCCCTCAGTATAAGTAAAACCGGACTTTCCCTTGACTTTTTCCGCTGCCTGTGCTATCATATCCCACGGATTTTCGTGAAATGAGGTACTTCCATGGAAACAGCGGCTCAGATTCTCGGCGTGGTCGGAATCGCCATGTCCTTCTTTATTTATATTGCCCGGAAGCGCAGCTCCATTCTGCTGTGCAAATTCTCCTGCGACGTGATCTGGGCGGCACACTATTTTCTGATCGGTGCCTGGTCCGGTGCGGCGCTGAACGTGCTTGCCATGGCGCGGGAAACGGTTTTCTTCAATAAAGATAAAAAATGGGCATCCTCGAAGCTCTGGATGTACCTGTTTGCGGGTCTTACCCTGCTGTCGGGGATTCTCACCTGGGAAGGTCCCTCGTCCCTGCTGCCCGCTGTGGGCTCCGTGTGCGCGGTCATCAGTTTCTGGTGTACCAACCCCCTCAACATCCGGCTGCTTGCCGTTCCCGCACAGGGTCTGTGGACGATCTACAACGTCATTCACCGCTCCCTCACCGGCGGCATCAGCTCCGGTCTGCAGCTGCTCTCCGTTCTGCTGGGACTGGCGCGGGATCTGCACGAGATGAAGGCGAAAAAAACTGCCGAAAAATAAAACAATGCTGATGCATTTCGTTCAGAGTGCATCAGCATTTTTGCTGTCGTATCAGAATTCACCGAATCCAAGCTGTTCGGGAACGGAGGATCTGTGCTGGATTCTGCGGACACCGTCCGGTTTATAGATGACGGCATCCCGGAGGGGACGTATTTCGCCTGCAAAAACCACGGTCGCAATCGGATCAAACACCGATGCGATTTTTGCGAGGGTACGTCCGGCGGCTACTGTCTGGCTGGAGGTGAATACCACGGGATTGGCACGTGCCAGCAGCCCGGTCAGGGAATGATCGCCGCGGCAGAGAATATTGGTGCTGCGCGAGAAGGTGTCGCGGCCCAGAATCAGAATTTCCGGCTTGTCGGAGGTCAGAAAAGCGTAGACCGACGCGTACATCTTGTACATGGCGGAATTGTCGTATTCGCGGGGCAGGTATGCGGTCACGGAAATGCCGTCAAGACCCATCCGCATCCATTCAAAGGACTGGGCAAGATCTTCCCGTTCGGCAGGGGTATCCGCCGTTACGATGATTTTGGTAATTCCGCAGCGCACCGCTTCGGAGACGGCTCCCAGAATGGCCACGGAGCGTTCGCATTCACCGCAGAGCACCGTGAACCGACGTCGGGCGATAAACCGTTCCAGATCGCGCTCCCCGGTATTCCACATGGACGGGAAGGTTTTCATGGCAGCGGACAGGGCGGCATGACCGAAGTCGCCGGAGTTGCCGTAGGCCAGAATATCGCCGGTCATGGAGAGCTGGGCGCCCATTTCGGAGGGAAGCGGGAAGGGAGAGGGCGAAAAGATCCCGCAGGAAAAAATGGTTCCGATTGCCGCGCGGATCTGCAAAGCCGCGTCCGTTGTGCGCCGTCTCTGTTTTGCCATCGGGGTACTCCTTCCGAAACTGTATTCTCTGACAGTATAGCACGAAATTTGCGGAAAGTCAAGAATCTGCCGGGATTTTTGACACTGTTCCCCTGAAATCCGGATAACGGAAACGCACCATGCCTGATAATCGCGATGATGCATGATGCGTCTGTTTTATCTTTCGGCTGTGCGGTTTGTGTCGGAATGAGCGGGTGCGGAAATGCCGCCGTACCATGGAAGGTTGGTTTTCAGCCGGCGGATCAGTGCCGTATACCGGGGATGACTGCGGATGGGATCCAGCCACCTGTCATCCATGCCGTCCCGGATGTAATTTTTATACCAACCGAGAAAAACTTCCAGATCAATCCGCACCGGCTGGCAATGGAGGATCTTTCCGTCCTCACCGCATACAAGAAGCTCCATGCCGTGGGGAAAGCCCTGAGGTGTGAACCATCTCTCCGGGCAGATATAGCAGGTCAGATGGGCAAGTTCCGGTACCCGGGATGACACAGTGGGACAGAGACGGTAATCCCACCGGCCTTCCCGGAACATCTGCATAAGATCGCCGGGGATTGCCGTGATCTTTTCAATCAATGTACCGCAGTCCTCCAGCACCGTGAGGGCAAGCTCGTGTTCCCCGGTACCGGCAAGCTGTGCGGCATAGCAGAATCCGATTTCCAGCCGTGATCCCACGAAAATGTCCGGCTCACCGTCACCGGAAACCGGGTGCATGGGATCGGGCGTCATGCCGCAGAAATCGTGGAGCATCCGCAGCTTCCGCTTGTTGATCTCCTTCAGCAGCACCGGATCCCCCGGATTGTCGGAGCAGGTGCGCATCGTGGTGGGATCGTACAGGAATTCGTTCAGCCGGATAAAACTCCTGACATCTCTCAGCTTCCGGCTGTTTTCAAAATCCCTCAGCCCGTCCGCACGCGCCACTCTCAGTCCGATTTTGCTCATGTCCCATTCCCTGTCACCGGAATATTTGATGATGATCTTCTCCGCTTCCCGGTCGTTTTCCAGCGCCAGCCATGTATGGATCACCACACAGCGGGCGATGTGGAATTTCTCGCCGTTCAGCATCTCATGGAACAGAAGCCGCAGTTCCTTCAGCATCTCCTCGTTGCCGTAGAGGGGGTGCCCCTTCTGGATGCCGGCAATCAGAAACCAGATCGCCATGAATGCTTCGTCTCCGTATTCGCACCGGACGGTACGCAGAACGGAATTGACCGCAGGAATGTCCTGCTCATCCATGGCAGTTTTCAGAGCGTCCCGAAGTTCCTCATCGGTGGGGCGTCTGTGTTCCTCACCGCATCCCAGAAGGTCGTCCGCGGTGCATCCGAACAGGCGCGCCATGATGGGCAGAAACTCCATGTCCGGGTAGGTGGCGCCGTTTTCCCATCGGCTTACGGACTGTCCGCTTACGCCCAGACGAGCTGCAAGCTGTTCCTGCGTCCAGGCGATTTTCCGCCGGTATGCACGGATGTTGTTCCCGATATTCAGTTTCATATATGCCTCCCTGCAGTGTGATTTTCTGACTTCATTGTATCAGATTGAAGAGAGGATTGCAAGGGCAGCGTCCGGATGTGCCGATTCACGGTTTCTGAGGATTTTCCGGTCAGTACATGGTGTTCCAAGGGATGACTGTCCGGATCCTCTCGACTACGGCATGATACCTGGGATGACTGCGGATGGGATCGTACCAGCTGGAGTAAAAATCATCGGTGGGCTTGGACTGATCGGTCAGCAGTGCTTCGAAGTCCAGGCGAACGGTCACGTCAAAACTGCTCTGCATGAATTTTTGTCCGGGATAGCTCCCGATCAGTGCCAGATGCAGTGATGTGGGGTATTCACGCTTCTCATCGTTGACTATATAGCACGACGGAGCACGGTACGCCTGCAGCAGATTCAGATCCGGATCCCGCACGGGAAGGGCAGGGCAGTAGTCGTATCGGAATCCGTTCCGGTAGGCAGCCAGACCTGCCGGGAACTCCATGAGCTTTTCGATCAGCTCACAGCAGTCCTCAAGTGCCGTCAGAGCCTGATTCTCTTCTCCCACCGCGCTGAGCTGTGCGGCATATTTGAATCCGATATCCAGATACGCCCCCGCCCAGATATCGGCAGCACCGTCGCCGGACACGGGATGAGCCTTGTCGGGGGTGATTCCGCTGTGGCAGTGGAGGATGGCCAGCTTCCGCTCACTTGCCCTCCGCCAGCGCATGGGATCCCCCGGACCCGCATCCCGCTCAACTTTACGGGGATCGTCCCGGCTGACCATACCGTTTTCCAGAAACAGCCCCATCGGTTCCCGGATGAATTCGTACATCCTGCGGACTTTCAGCTCCTGAGCAAGCCGGCGGCACAGCGGGACGTCCCCGTGATGCCGTGCCCATGAGAGATACAGCCCGGCTTCGGACATATCCCAGTTGTGTGAAATCCTGTGACGCCTGATCAGTTCCTCCAGATGCGCTTCGTCTTCCAGGCGGATCAGTCTGTGGATCATGGAAGGGTATACCCATCGGTTTTCCGGATCGGCAAGACAGGCATCCACGAGGCGGCGGTATTCTTCCATGACGGTTTCGTTTCCGTACAGGGCATTTCCGGGACGGATCAGCCACAGAAGATGGTCCAGATGGGGAAATTCTTTGGGATATTCGCATCGGATCGTCCGCAGAAGCCCGACAGTTCCGTCCACGTCCTCTTTCCTGAGAACGTCATCCAGAGCATCCCGCAGTTCCTTCCGTGTCAGTCTTTTCTCAGGCTCTCCGCATCCCAGCAGGGCATCCACGGTGCATCCGAACAGGCGCGCCATCTCCACGATCCGCTCAATGTCCGGTACCGTGGTGCCGTTTTCCCAGCGGCTCACCGACTGGAAGGAAACTCCAAGCCGATCGGCAAGCTGCTCCTGTGTCATAGACAGGCGTTTTCTGTATGTGCGTATGTTTTCGTTCAGATTCAGTTTCATGCTTCCGCCTCCTTTTCTTTTGTACTTTTATTATATCCTGTCCCCCATCCGTTTGCAAGCGCAGGGACACGGAAAGCAAATTCGCGGAAAGTGAGAACTTTAGGAAATAAATTAAATATTTTCAGAAATCCTATTGACAAACCTGCCGGGATGTAGTATAATATACACCGTCAACGGGACGGCGACATAGCCAAGCGGTAAGGCAGAAGTCTGCAAAACTTTTATTCCCCGGTTCGATTCCGGGTGTCGCCTTCAATAAAACAAAGAACAGTCTCAACCGAGGCTGTTTTTTGTTGTTTATGGGGATAAACAGCTGGCATTTCGGGAGATTCCGAACATACCACATCAGGGTTTATGCCGTGCAGATTCCGCCTTTAAGAAAGAAATGGTTTCTAATTGGTTTCCAAAAAGGAGAACATGATGGGAAACACAAGAAAGAAAAACGGCGAAGGTTCGGTATTTCAGATATCCGAAAACAAATGGGTTGCAAAAATCAGCCTCGGCACAGGGACTGACGGCAAGCCCGTCGTCAAACAGTTTTCGGGAAAGACAGAAGCCATTGTAAAAAAGAAACTGCGGGATTTTAAGAAGAGTGACAATTATTCGGCAGGACATATGCCCGCAAAGGAAACAGTACAGCAATACTTTGCCGGATGGCTGAGAGAATACCAATATAATAAGCTGAAGCCTGCCAGTTACGACAGATTGGAAACGACGGTGCGATGTCACATTATTCCTGCAATCGGAGCGAAAAAGATGGACAAGGTCACCAGAGACGATGTGCAGGGGCTTGTCAATGCGCTGTATTATCAGAATGCCTTGTCGTATTCAACGGTCAAGAAGGTGTATGTGGCTCTGAATGCCTGCTACAAGCACGCTCTGGTCGATGGTACGGTGTTGAAAAATCCCTGCACAGGCGTGATCCTTCCCTCTCAGGGAGAACGCACCAAACAGATAACCGCTTTTTCAGCCGAGGAAACCCTTTTGCTGCAAAACGAACTGATGAGAAAAGATGAGTACGGAAATGATGCGTACTATTATGCACCTGTTTTTCTGCTGATGCTTCACACCGGAATGCGGATGGGTGAAACACTGGCATTGACATGGGATGATGTGGATTTCACGAATCACACTGTCTCTGTAACCAAGAACAGCATCATGGTAAAGACCCGGGATCAGTCGGGACAATGCAGCGGCGGCTATGAAGCGGCAATACAGAACAGTACAAAAACAGCAAGCGGGAACAGAGTAATTCCATTGAACAGGAAAGCAGAGGAAGCTTTAGCCGAACTTCGGAAAAGAAAAACCTCACAGTATGTTGTGGAAAACAGCCGGGGAAACGCCGTTCTGCCAAGCAATCTGGAAAGAAGCTTTCATGCCGTACTGCAGAATTGTGGTTTAGGAAAACATGGGGTGCATGTTCTGCGGCACACGTTTGCCAGCATGCTTTTCGGGAAAGGCGTTGATGGGAAAGTAATCAGTCAGCTGCTAGGGCACGCAAGTGTGAAGATAACGTATGATATATATGTGCATATCATGCCGAAAGAGATAGCCCATGTCACCGATGTGCTGGTGTAATGGGGAGAATATACTGTTATATAGGGGGACTGCGGAAGTTCCCCATTTTTTTCAGATACTTCCTCTGTATTCCGTTTGTTCCTTCCCCGTATTTACAGAATTTTCCTTGCACTTCCATGGAAAGAGTGGTATAATGAAATAATAACCAATTCATGAAATGAAATCGAGACTACAGGAACTGTGATATGATTAGTCTGTACAACTTTCTTTGAAAAATTATCCCTTGCAACACAGGTGGAAGGAAGGACAATAAAATGAAGAAAAAATTTTTATCCCTCGTGTCTCTGATGCTGGCAGTGGTTATGATTTTCCCTGCTGTCGTATCTGCGACCGAAACCACTGCAGATCATGTGATTTATTACGACGGCGAAAAACTGAATACCGTTCAGCTCACCATTGAAGGCGAAGGCGAAAAAGTCTGGAAATCCGACGATACCTCCAAGGCTGAGGTTGACAATACCGGGCTTGTAAAGGCAAAAGCTGCCGGTGAAGTATGGATCAGAGCATATGATTCCTCTATGGAAAATCAGCTCGGTTCCTGGAAAATCAAGGTAGTAGGCCGCTCCTGCACCAGTATTGCTGTGGATTATTCCAAGGCAAAAGTTGAGTACCACAGCGGCGAAAAGTTTGATACCAAGGATATGATCGTCACTGCAACCTATGACAACGGTGACACCAAGATTCTGTCCTCCTCCGAATATACCTATGCTCCCGCAGGTGCGCTGAAGGTTGCCGATGAAAAGATCACCGTAACTTATCAGGAAAAGACTGCGGATGTGCCTGTAACCGTCAAGGAAGTTCTGCCCACCAAGGTTGAAATTGTCCGTCCCCTGAACCGTTCTTTCACAGAAGGCGATAAGATTTCCGATGTTGAAATCAAAGTTACCTACACTGACGGTTCCACTGCAACTCTGACCTCCGGTTTTGATCAGATTCCCTCCGCTACCACTGCGCTGACCACCGATATCACCAAGCTCGAAGTTTCCTATAAGGGAATTCCCGCAAGCATTACGATTGAAGTTAAGGCTAAGTCCACCACCGGCGGCACTACCGGCGGCACCACCGGCGATACCACTACCGGTACCATCAAGTACGAACCCGCCGATGCGATTCCGATGGTTTACGAAGTAGGCGAAAAGCTCGACCTTTCCAAGGTTACCAAGTTCAGCCTCATAAAGACCGACGGTACTGCTGTTTCCAGCGTGTCCTCCAGCACCATCAAGACCGCTCTGGAAGGCAAGCTGACTCCTTTCGCCAATGTAACCAATGCTGTCGACGTTACACTGACCGTTACCATTGGCTCCGATAAGTATGCTCTCGTACTTACCGATATCAAGGTCACCGAAAAGACCGTTGACCCCAACATCGACGACAAAGACGGTCCTTACGAAATCCGCGACGTGGAAATGAAGAAGGACAAGTACGACATCGGCTACGAAATCTCTCTCGACGACATCAAGACCGTTGAAGTAAAGTGGACCAAGAACGGCACCGCTTACGACATCGCGGGTGAAAACCTGGGTAACTATGCTGCAGATCCCACCATTGAGGTTCTCGACAAGGACGGCAATACCAAGCTCAAGGCATATCGCAACATTATTCAGGGTGAAGAAGTTCTTACCGACCGTTACGGCGACCAGTACGTTCAGCTCCTCCTCACCTTCGGCGATGAAGAATACGAATTCGATATTGGAGTTTCGCCACATTCTCATGATTACAGCATCTTTGTTGAAACAGTCGCTCCCACTTGCACAGAATCCGGTTATGACCTGTATAAGTGTTCGCTGTGTTCCGCGACGCAAAAGACAAACCTGACTCCTCCCCATGGGCACAACCTTTTTCTGATCGAGCGGGTTCCCGCATTATGTGAAAAAGGGGCATACACTTTATCAAAATGCCTGCTTTGTGAAGAAGAGGTGCGGCGCTACACGGGAAAAGCCCTCGGTCATGATTACGGCGAATGGTCAGTAACCACTGAACCCGGATTTGATACCGAAGGTCAGAAAGAAAGAAGCTGTTCCCGCTGTGAAAAGACAGAAACAGTCATACTTCATCCGCTCAATGCTGCCCACACCTATAGGATTACTGTAGTTGCGGCAACCTGTACCGAAAAGGGATATGTGAATTATTCCTGCACAGGTTGTGACCATGAGTACAACGACAAATATACGGTTGCTCTGGGTCATGTAATGGTAAACGACACCAGATCGGCCACTTGCGTAAGTGAAGGTTATGAAGGTATGGTCTGTGAGGAATGCGGTTATATGGAAACCACATCCACAACGCCCGCGCTCGGTCACAACTTTGTCGTCATCTCCACTGTTGAGGCGGTAAGCTGTGTCAGTGCCGGCTACGACAATCTTGAATGCACCCGGTGCAAAGAGCTGACCGTCGGCAATATCGTCACCGTCCCCCATACCGCTACCGCGTGGGTAATCGACGAACCTGCAACCGAAACATACGAGGGCAGTATGCACATGGACTGTGCGGTATGCTTCAACACCTACGACCGACGTCCGGTGCCCCGTCTGATTCCCTCTGAAGAGTCCGGCTATGTGGTTGAAGGTACATGGCTGAAGAATGTTCCTGCAGATATCACTGCCGCAGAACTGATCGAAGCATTTGCACCGGAAATCGGTGAAGTGAAGATTTACTCGGCAGACGGAAAGGAACTCACAGGCAAACAGTATGTCACTGCAGGCTGTGAAGTACGGCTGGTACAGGATGATGTAGTTTTCGACCGTCTTGTGGTGGCTGAAAATGAAGCTGCCGGAGGACGTACCATTACCGGAAGAATCACCAGTTACGAAGACAATACCGCCGCCGTGACGGTTGAGCTTTACCGGGACGGTGAAACCACAGTTTATCGTTCTGATACAGTATGCGGAAACGATACGACCTACACCCTCACAAATGTGATGCCCGGCACCTATCAGCTGAAGGTTTCCAAGGCAAATCATGTTATGCGGGTGTATCAGATCACGGTAGAGTAACAGATTATAACAAAAATAAAGATTGTATGAAAGTTATAACAACTGTAAAATCTACGGTTGAGCAATGAACTCAATAGCAAACAGCGGATATTCCGGTATGGGATACCCGCTGTTGTTTTTCTTTTTGGGTTAGTCTCACATGGCACTACCTATCATGATAATCCCGTAATTTCCCCCGCTTCACCGTTTTAACCACCCCTGTCCTTCAAGAAATCCCTCATTTTTCACACCCTCTCAACCTGTGCTATACTATAGCCATCACAGGGAGCGGACACCCGAACAAATCCGCACAGGAAAGGACATACCATGTCAGTAAACGAACTCATCCACACCATCGAAGACCTCAAGCACCTCGAAGAGCTTATCCGGGAAGCGGAACAGGAAGCCGAAGCTATGCGCGACTCCATCAAAGCAGAAATGCTAAAACAGGGCGTGGAAGAACTCAAGGCAGGTACCCACATCGTTCGTTGGACGACCACGCTCACCAACCGCTTCGACACCACCGCATTCAAGAAGAAGTACGACGAACTCTACAAAGCGTTCACCAAGCAGACCACTTCCCGCCGCTTTACCATCGCGTAAAAGGAAAAGCCCTTGCATATTCCACCGACCAAAGTGACTATGTAAGAGCCATCACAAGCCGCGGAGGGCGTGTGCAGGTATAGAATATCACCGTTCTCCCGGTTTGTCAATAGCTTCCGACGAAATTGAAAGAGAGGATAATAATGAAGGAAATTTCAAAATACAGCCGTCTGGCGATGTATCTCGAAAAGCTGTACGACAAGCTGAACCATGACTTTTTTGAGGATTCGCTGGAACGTCCGGTTATCACCGTGCAGTCAACAGCCCGTGCCTATGGGCATTACACCCTGTACGACGCATGGAGCGTGAAAGGTGAGGGCTACCGGGAACTGAACATCGGCGCGGGAACACTGGACAGACCCATTGAGAACGTGCTTGCAACGCTTCTGCATGAGATGTGCCATCAGTACAACGACGTGGTGCTGAATGTACAGGACTGCTCGAGAGGCGGAACATATCACAACCGGCTGTTCAAGGAAACTGCGGAATCCCACGGGTTGCTGGTCACAAAGACGGAGACTTACGGGTACAGCCGGACGGAGCCTGCGGATGAGCTGCTTGAATGGATTTTGAATCATAATATTCAGGAGATTCAGCTCTGCCGGAATGACCTGCCGGTGATGGTTCCGGTGGTTGGCACGGGAAGCGGCAGTCCCGTCAGCAGTGCGGGCAGAGCGAAGAACGGTTCACGGCGGTATGTCTGCCCGGAATGCGGGACAATTGTGCGTGCAACGAGGTTGGTGAACGTGATCTGCGGCGACTGCATGTGCGGGATGATGGAGGGATGAGTATATATCCTGATGTCGGTTTAAGCGACATCGGCTAAATCAGGTACATCACTTTATCTCCTGTTCCAACTCCCGAAATTCTGGTGTATCGAAGAATTCCACCAGAGTAATCCCCAGACCGTCACACAGCATCTTAATCGTGACGATTCCTGGATTTACACTTTTTCCATATAGAATATTCTTGATTGTCGAGGGCGGCACGGCTGACTCCATCGCAAGTTTGTGAATTGCCATGTGCCGCTCCTCACACAGTCTCATAAGTCTGTTTTTTACCGCTGTATATGTGTCCATAATTCGCTCCTATACGAGGTTTATAGGCTAATTATAGACTTGTTTTCTTGACAATATGGGCTATATATGATACAATAAGGCTATATATAGTCCTGTTTGAGGGCTTAAATATAATAAATCTGAAAGGTGGTATTTCCGATGAAACGAAATCCCAACATCAAGCCATGGTATTGTACACGGTTGATGTGTAAAACCTTGGCACTTCTCTGTATTCTACAAGTAATGTCGCTCCCTCTTGCGGCGCAGTCCTATGGCATAATCGGCTCTGTTTTGACGACTGACATCAAGGCTTACATCAATGGTTACGAAATTCCTGCGTATAATGTTGACGGCAACATGGTTATCGTAGGCTCTGATCTTCGGAACTATGGTTTTAATGTTGTGTATGACAATAATACCCGAAGTAGCCGTGTCACATATGACAGCAACGGTACATGGAATCCTATTTTCGTTACAACTGAAAATGACGATAGTGTTGGCATAAAAGTAATGGATGTATATGATACCGACATAACAGTGTATGTCAATGGTACGCCTGTTACCGGCTACAATGTGGATGGACGGATGGCGTTCAGGTTTTCGGAACTGAAGATGTTCGGTTCTTATTATTACGATAACACTTCACGTACAACCAATCTGTGGATTGAGGAGAAATCATACAGTCAGCCTTCTGAGAATTATTACGATTATAGAAATGCTTCTACAACTGATACGGAGATGTATAGTTTTTCCACTCCAGATGATGGTTCATATTCACTCGGAGAAAAATGGATTGTTGACGGGCAATGGGAATTCACGATTAACAATGTAGAAGAACATAGTTTATGTGATAACACATGGAACCAAAATCAAGGATACAGTAACGAAACTGTAGTTATCATCGATTACTCCTATGAAAATTTGGGATATCAGGGTACGATCATGGATTTGTACATAAATGATCTCAAAGTTTATGACAGCCAAGGTGAAGCTGGTGAAAAATACTATGGCTGTGATCATGCTGGAGGACAGAAAGAATGCATCATCGGAACCAAGTGTTCTAACGCAAAAATTGCATTTGTTTTGTTCAATTCCAGCAGTAATATCAAAGTGGCTCTGAAAAAATATGCTTCGGATGGAACAGGCTATCATGAAGTTGTATACTCTGTTCCGGTGAACTCTATATGGTCAGACGATACATCAGAAAGGAACACTGATTCTTTATCTACGAATACGCCGTCAATGACCCAGTTGAATTCTTTTGTCTCATTTTTTAATCTTGGTATTAAATCCCATTCAGGTGTATTTAAGTGTTTAACCGGATATGTAAAGTATGGCAGTGACAGTTATATTCAATTGTTGTACAGTAATCTCGAAGCTGCGTACAGAAATTTCAGTGAAGCACTTTCAATTAGTGAACGATATACTGATATGGATGATATTACCGATGATATGGAAAAAATAATCAAAACAATCAATAAGATTCGAGAAGGAAGTTACACTGCCACAGAAATCGCTGATCTTCTTGAACCCAACCAGAGCCGCTTTGAAGATATCCTCGATGAAGTGAAAATAATAAGCAATTATTGATAATTTACAACCCGCACGTTTTGGATATTTTCGGACAAGCGTGCGGGTTTACTGTACGTTTCTCGTAATAAGAGTATATCATTCTTTTCTGAAAAAAAGTCCCCACGTTTTGTTTCGCGCAGTGCGCTCACAAAACATAGGGACAAAAATACACAAATAAATTTCAACGCCTATGGCTTATGAAATTTAACAGCCTCCCAAAACTGCGTTTTGTCCGGCTCGATAGTTTCTTGTTTACACTCAGACCATTAAGCTCATTTTGGGAAGGGTTTCCTCGCATCCTCATAATGGAAGAACTTTTTTCTTCTCCTATATAAATGTAAAAAACACTTCCATTTTCTGCAGTTACTCTCTGGAAACCACGATGTTCCCGTATTCCGTCCTTCCGACTTCTTCCTGCCTGCATCCGAAATAACCCAGAAGTCTGTTGAACTGTCCTTTCGGTTTCTGGTTCAGCAAGGGATGCTGCTTGGCGAATTTCTGCAAATCTCCAAACAACTGCTGTTTCTGTTCCTTTGTCAGCCGTGTTTCGCCGAAAACATAGCCGTGTTCCCTGAAATACGTCTCGATATACTTCTCGGGTTGTGTAACCTTTTCCACCCGAACAGGAATATCTCGGAAGTAGGCGTCGATATCACCCAGGTTTTCTCTGCTGTCTCCATATGTCAACATGTCATCCACAAAGGACTCCAGCTGGTTGACTTTATAGCTGTAATACTTACGTGCCTGTATATAGCACTCGTTCATTTCGAACTGATTCCGGAAGGGATTGAACCGGACATATTTTGTTCTGGATTCGATGTACTTCCGGAAGTCCATGATTTCTTCATACCATCCTGCATCGTCATTTTTCTGAAAACCGCACATTTTTGCAACTTCTCTCAGATGGTCGTTGGCGGATTGCAGTCCGTGGTTTCTCCAGTATTCTTCCTCTTTGCTGTACTCACATTCCAGAACGAACTGCCCTGCATCTGCTACGATGATACACTCGTGCTGGCCGTTCCGGATTCTGCCGCATATCTGCTGAATATCGACTGTGTAGTGATTCTCCATCACCAGCAGGGAAACGTCCGACTTGATGTTGATCCCCTCTTTGTTCTTGCTGTTGGTGATGAAAAAAAGAACATTCTCCGGAATCCGGCTGTACTGTACCAGTTCCTCTTCTGTCTGTTCTTTGTTCGCGTATATCTCCGGATATTTTTCTTTCAGCATGGTGTTGGTTTTTTCGTCTGAAACTGATACAGCGATCTGCTTCTGTGTCAATCCTGCCTTCATAGCGTTTTCAATCAAATCTTTAAGATTCTGAAAACCGCACATGAAATAAACTACTCTCTGTTGTTTTCTCAGTGTAGACAACATCGCATTCAAGGCAGTCTGATAGTACAGAAAGGTAATCTTCTTCGGCTTCACGTTGATTGCCGTTTTCCGATAATCCAAAACATTTGCCGACAAGCTCCGTACGATATCCGAGGCAGGTTCCGGTGTTCCCGACATCAGAATAATCCGCGGTTTCGCTTCAGTACCTGTTTCAAGGTTCTTTTCGTTTATTTTCTCGATCAGCCATCGGACATGGTATGAGCTTGCGGCAAATGTGGCATCAGTCACAAGGGAGTGGAATTCATCGACGATGACGAAGTCGAACCGTTCCCAGAATTTTTTCTCCTGCGCCATGTTTGAATACTCATGTTCAATGATTCTTTGGATATGGGCATTGGTGCAGACGATGCTCTTGTCGATCTTCTGGATTTCTTCCGCACTGATATTTGGGAACTGTCGGAGGTCAGAAAGAAAGTTGTCTGTGTTCGCTTTCGTTTCCAGTACCTTTGCCTTGCGTGAAGTTATGAGCAGTACCTTGTACTTTTCGGACAGTCCTATATAGTCACCATCATCTTTATGATATCCTTCCACGAAGGTGTTCTTTCCTGCGCCTACCCCTGCATAGATGGCAGTTACCCCATACGGCAGCAAGTCACGCTCCGCAACGATTAAATCTGATACTCTTTTTTTCTCCAATATGTACATCTCCTTTTTTCAGAATAATTGGTTTATTGCCGTATCTGTATTATAGCACAATTTCTGGAAATTGTCAATAGTGCACAATTTTAGCAGGAAAATCATATATTTTTTGGCGTTATGTTTGTTTGAAATATATAATTCAATATAACAGTGAATCGATTATACTACCGGTAATATCGGGAGGTTCCTCGGTTTCGTTTAACCGTGATATCGTCTCTGTCAACGCTTCCTACTTGCACCACCGCCAAAGAACAGGCTTCGCACACCTGTTGAATCATCATTTTCAATTCTGCTTCCTCATGCCGCGCAGGATTGACAATTTCCGCCGCTTCTGGTATAATATCCTCACGATAACCGGTTTATCGCAATAACAAAACACATATTTGGTTTCCAAATTGGTTTCCATTTCAGAACAGAGGCTGAAAAAGTGCGATTTGTATATGAATAAGCGGGATTTTGAGACTTCCAAGCGGTAAGGCAGAAGTCTGCAAAACTTTTATTCCCCGGTTCGATTCCGGGTGTCGCCTTCAATAAAACAAAGAACAGTCTCAACAGAGGCTGTTTTTTGTTGTTTATTCACAGGTCTGAACGTTCTCCAGAATACCGGTCTGTAACTGCATCAGTAACGATCGGCGTCACCGGAACCGGCCATTGTCACCGCGTACCGGATTTCATCGCCCAGTCTGCCGGAGATTCCAAGCTCCGCTTTCAGCAGCTTCCGGATTTTTACCCGTTTCTTTGCAAGATCCCGCAGAATCACCTGCTCGGCGGCTTTCATGATGGCACGGTTCAGGGATTCTTCCGCACCGTCAATGTGTCTCTCCAGCGGTTCCGCGTGCTCACAGAAGGATCCGCTGACGGATACAACGCCGATTTCGGTGGGATAAAAATTCCCGTTCAGATTGACGGCAACCGTCAGACTGCGGATGTCCCCGTCCGGGATGGCATCTGCCTCTCTCTCAAGGGCAAGAAATGCCGGTTTATCCGTGATGCTTCGTATAAACTCCCGCAGTCCGGTGAGGGCTTCGGATTTTGTGTGCTCCGGAATCGTCCCGGATAAATCCATCACAGCGCGGATCAGCGCCTTTTTCTTTTTCAGGGTGATTACGACCGATTCGTCTTCCTCACGGTCAAGATTTTCCGCCAGCGAGAGAAGCGCATCGCAGAGTTCTTTGTTCTGCCGGAGTTCACCGAACAATTCCTCACGATACCGGAGAACGGCCGGATCCCGGGTGCAGAACGACACAGAATCCGCAGGCAGAACGCTCCCGTACAGGCGGTCGAACCGGTCGATCAGCTCCGCATCCGGCACTTCCGGCGTGACGTTTTCGGGATACAGCAGGGAATAGTTCATCTTTGGCTCCTTTCTGAAAAGCGGTCTGTGAATCCGGATCATCCGCCCGGACGGCTTCATGTATTTCCTGATTTTCTTCTTTTTTCCGTAGGGGAGAATCCGGCTGAGAATCTCAACGAGCAGAAAGTACACCCCGAAAATCAGCAGAACGGGGGAAGATACGGCAAAAATCCAGAACAGAACATATTTAATATTCCACGGATCATTGCCGAAAATTACCGTATAAATCAGAGCCGCAACCAGAATCAGCAGATATATAATGAAGCCAAGTGCTTTGACTGAATTTTTCATACCAGATACCCGCTGATGATCCGGCAGATTTCTCCGAGAAGGTGCTGTTTTTCCCCTTCATCGGGAATCCGATCCGCAAATTTTACTTTCTCAATAATCTGCCGCACATCCCTGCCTTCGCTCGCCGAAAACTGCCGGGCGGAGGTGATTTTTGTCTCCACTTCCCGGGGCGTGTCCGATTTTTTCAGATTGCCGGAGTCCCCGTTGTAAATCCGGCAGAGGGTGCGGTAGGCGTATCCGATTTTCGCATCCGTTGTCTCAATCCTTGCAAGCCGCCTGAGAAACGCGCCGTAGGAATCCGTCTCGGGCGATGGAAAGCGGTATTCCCGGATCTCGGCCTCCTGCACGGAACGGAACATCGTGTCCCGGCGATAGGGATAGGGCTGCCGCTGTTCCTTCCGCCGCCACGAAAGACCGAAAATCTGGCAGATCAGCTCAATGAGGACGAACACACCGAGGCAGAATCTCTCCATCAGCTTCCGGAGCATGATGCCGAACTCCGAGCCGACACGCCTGCCGTATCCGGTGGAGAAAAAGAACAGCGCGCCGATGACGAGGAACACGCTCAGCAGAAGGACGATGACGGAAACGATGCCGTAGCCTGTGAATCTGCCGAAGACGGATGGGAGATAGGCCTCTCTTGAACCGCCCGCGGCGAAGTACACCATGGATTTGAGAATCATCCACAGTCCGTACAGCTGGGTGCCGAAGAGGGCGGTGAGAGCGGCCGTGATGAGAAGAAATGCCGCCGCATATTCCGCGTGAATTCTGTGCTTCATGACAGCTCTCCTTTGTGAGTCCGGTAATACAGGGGAATATCGTCGGGAATTTCCGTCAGGTCGGTGAACAGGGAAGTGATGTAAAAGACCACGGTGTACCCCTGCTCCGTCATCCGCCGGTAGAAATCGCGCATCCGTCCGTCAAAATAGGGGGACACTACCATGAGACTGCGGCCTTTCAGGATATCGCCCGGAGCATCCGCGATCGTTTCAAACATTTCATGTGCCGGGACGGTGACCTTCACTTCCAGACGTGCCAGCAGCCGCATCATGTCATAGAATCCGTCGGGGAGAGTTTCGGTACATCCCGCAGTCAGACAGGTGTTTTCGGTCAGATATACCGTGTCTCCCCCATCGGAGGTTCCGTTTGTCAGAAGAGTCACGGGAGTTTCACCGTCCGAGAGAGCATCAATAAGGGACGCCGCCACGGTGACTGCCATTTCGGTAAGTCCCCGGCTGCTGATCCCCTGATTAACGGGATCGTACCGCTCATACGCCCGGGACTGGAGATTCAGCAGGATGGTCACGTCGTATTCTTCCGTAAAGCCCAGCTCCCGGACGTACAGCTCATCAGCCGCCGCACTTTTCTTCCAGTGGATGCGGCTGACGGGATCATCCCGGTATTCTCTGAGTCCGATGAAGTCCATGGGATCCTCGGCGGCACTGCGTCTGACCTCATTCTCGCCCGTGAAAGTGTAGGAAGTGGTGAAATGCTCCTCCATGGAAATCACAGCGGGAAAAACGGTCACGGTATTCTGCTGGGTGATGGGGATTTCAAACCGCAGAGCCTGCAGATTCATCCACAGAAACCGCTTCCGGGCGACGGATACATTATCAATGGAATAAATCCCGCGCTGTCGGGTAGTGATCCGGTATCTTTTTTCAACTGCGGTGCGTCCCGGCAGATGGTACACGGTCTCGATCAGGTTTTTGCTCTCACAGAACGTGGAGTCCGGGAGGGTCAGCATGACGTGAAGATCGGACATGGGCAGGCGGGAATTGTTGGTAATGCGCTCGATCAGGGTAAAGCTCTCGTTTTCGCACAGTTCAAAAGCCCCCGGATGCTCCCGTGGAATCAGGATTTCGTATTTCAATCCAGTGTGGAACGATGCATTCAGCAGGGCGCGGAACAGCATCCCGGTGAGCATTACCGCCGGAATCAGGGCGAGGAGAAAACAGATGTAAATCATATTAATCAACCGGTGCCGGTACGGTGTCCAGAAGTCGGCTGACAATTTCCGCAGTGCTTCCGGCAAGTCTGAGCCGGTTCTGGGCGGAGGAAACCAGACGGTGTGCCAGAACAGGTACCGCCACGGTTTTCACGTCATCGGGCAGTACAAAATCCCGTCCGTCCAGTGCCGCGATTGCCTGGGAAGCACGCACCATGGCGAGGGTGCTTCGGGGACTTGCTCCCAGACGGAGAGCCATATCGTTCCGGGTTGCGTTTGCCAGCGCGATGATGTAGGACACAATCTTCGGTCGTACCGTGATTTTTTCAGTCTCACGCTGTGCCCGGGCAAGTTCGGCAGCGGTGCAGACGGGCTTCAGGGATTTCAGCGGATCGTTCGCAGAGTCCAGATACCACGCCACCATGTCAGCTTCCCCCTTTTCGTCGGGATAACCCAGGGACAGCCGCATGAGAAAACGGTCGAGCTGGGCATCCGGGAGAGGGAACGTGCCCTTGGATTCCACGGGATTCTGGGTGGCGATAACAAAAAACGGCGGATTCAGCGGAAACGTGATGCCGTCGATGGAAACCTGCCGCTCGCCCATGCACTCCAGAAGGGCGGACTGGGTTCGGGGCGTGGCGCGGTTGATCTCGTCGGCGAGAAGAATATTGGTGAACGCCGGGCCTTTCCGAAGCTCGAATTCTTCCGTCTTCCGGTTGTAGATGTGCAGACCGGTCACGTCGGTTGGCAGAAGATCGGGGGTAAACTGGATTCTGCGGAAGATTCCGTCCACGGATGCGGCCAGAGCCTTTGCCAGCGTGGTTTTGCCGTTGCCGGGGATGTCATCCAGAAGGACGTGCCCGCCCGCAAGCAGAGCCGCCGTGATAAGAGTGAATTTATGACGGTCTCCCGCCACGGCACGGGAAAGATTGTCGATGATGGCATTGCCGAGAGTCCGGATGGTATGCATATTCTTAGCCGCCTTTATTCTGCAGTATATGGGATGCCGAAAATGGTTTCGGTTATGGCCTCAGAAAAATTATACCATAACCGGGCTGAATATTCAATATATAATAGAACAATAAATTCGATTGAATGTTGAATCAAACTCAAGCGGCGGTTGCGTTATTTCCAAAGAAAAAATCCACGGTCATTTCCATGGTTCCGTGGATTGTGTTTGCTTCGGTCACTCCCGGAGCAGTCCGGGGACTGTGCTGCCCATTGCGGTATCGATGTACGTCCGCAGACTGCTCAGATAGTTGGCGTTGATCAGGTAATAAATTTTCTTTCCGTCGTGCATGAGGAGGAGCATTTTCTGTTTTTCCATCATGTTGAGATGATACAGCGTGCTGTTGTTTTTCAGCCCCAGTTCTCTGGCGATTTCGGCACAGTACATCGGTTTTTTACGGAGCATATCCAGAATCTTCAGTCTGGTTTCGTCGTACAGGATTCTGCCCAGTTCATACAGATCGATTTCGATTTCCGTGAAATCCCGGATAACTTCATCGCCGTCGATCCCGAGATACACAAGATAAGCCCCGTCCCGGGTTTCACCGTAGGCGGAACAGGCATGAAGCACGCAGCAGGTGTGACAGATCGGATCGTATTTCCGGATGTCCTGCATCAGCATCCTGCCCAGTGCCGTGATTTTTTCATCATTGAACCGAGAAATCAGCATATGAATGCGGTCCCCGTTCAGACGGTGAAGATCCTCACAGATCTGCTGGGCCTTCCGCAGTTCACGGATGATCAGATCAATCTCATTCTGACCGTCAAAGAGGAAGCTGATCATGTGCAGCTGAACATCGGCAGGAAGATCCGAATTCAGAACAGCTTCCCGGATCCGGGCAAATTCCGAAAAATCCATGTGTTCGGGACAGTCCCCCGGAATGTAATTCCGGTAAATAAACCGCTTCAGCCGGTCGGTATTGTACAGGGATTCATAGAACCTCTCAATCAGACCGTCATGCATATAATCGAATTCCTCCAGAAAAAAACGCATATAGGCAAGCAGCCCTGTTCTGATCTGCAGATCGTTGCTGCTGTAGAACAGGGGAAGAAGCTTGTCCGACACATCCTTCAGCTGTTCCATCACCTGCCGGCAGATTTTTGTGTTTTCAGAGTCATCGGGAGATTGGGCAAATGCCCGCTCACCGTTGAACCGCAGCTTCATGGCGAACATCATGTCGTGCAGAATTCCCGGTTCCCTGAGATAAATGCAGTTGCTCAAAGCGTACTTCCTTTCCGTGAAAGCTCCGTGTATATTCTATGACTGATGGAACTGATTTTTTCTTATTATACTATGGAAACCCGATGATTGCAATAGAATCCGAAAAATCCGCACGTTCTCTGCGGTGCTTCACCGAGCTTGACATCGGAGTGCACAGGTGATATAATTAACACATATTATAAATTTTGATAGAAACTGACGATGGCTGCGGCCGGCAAGCGGTAAATATCGTGATCCGATCTCCGCGTTGTCGGGCGTTTTTTGATGATATATAAGGAGGCGGCAATGAAAAAACTCTTCACGGCAGTGCTGATGCTGATACTGTTTGCTCTGCCGGCGTATGCTTCCGGTGCCGAGATTACTGTGGAAATCCCGAACAGGGGTGCACTGATGGAAGAGCAGTATTATGTGACGGTATCCGTCGCGGACAATCCGGGGTTTGCCTCTCTCCAGCTGGAGCTGTTTTACGATGCCGATGTCATGGACTGTGTTCAGGTAAGACCGGGGGAAGTCGTTTGCGGGATGCTGAGCGATACGAATCCCCATGCAGGAGGAGCAAAAACCAGTGCGATTCTCTCGGTGGCCGGTTTCAGCGATACGGAAAAGAACGGCACACTGGTCACATTCATATTTGAAGCTCCCGGCTCCGGTGATCCGGACTTTGAGGTTTCTCTCACGGAAATCCGGAACAGCTCCGGGAAAAATGTCGTCTGCAGACTGAATGTTGTGAATGAATACGGCAGTACGGCGGAACTCCCAAATGATAAAGAAGACGGAAACAAAACGGAAGACGGCCGGGAACAGGAGAAAACGGAAGACTCCGAAATCAAAACGGAAGTCAGTGTTGAAGTGGAAACGGATGACCGGGATGACGAAGAAGAGAACCGGCACAACAGAGATGATCGGGATGACCGCAAGGAGCCCGATGACCGCGACGACCGCGACGACCGGGAAGAAGACAGGGAAACGGTCGGCGATTGGTACGGGGAGCCTGAAATTGTCCCGGATGATCCGACTCCCTCCGATCCGCTGGAAGGTCTTCCGGATGCATTCCGGGATGAGATGATGAAGCCCGTCGGCGGCTTTGCGGATGTGAATGCCGGGCATTGGGCCTCGGACCTCATCACGGAAGCGGCGTCGCGCGGCGTCATCAGCGGCTATCCCGACGGAACCTTTCATCCGGACAGAACCATGAACCGGGCAGAATTTGTGACGGTGCTCTGGAACATGGCCGGAAAACCGGACAGCAATGCGCCTCTGCCGTTCAGTGATGTGAAGGAAGACGACTGGTTCCGGACTCAGGCGGCATGGGCCTATGAAACCGGCTGCATCAACGGTGTCACGGAGAGCGAATTCCGTCCGTACGGAACCGTTACCCGGGTGCAGGCGGCGGTGATTCTCTACCGATACATCGGAAGTCCCGGCGGAAGCTACCGTCTGGATTTCTTCGCAGATCAGGACGAAATCCCGTCCTACGCACTGGATGCGGTGCAGTGGGCACTCTCGGCCGGGGTTCTGACCGGTGTGGATGACACCCACCTGAAACCGCTTTCATATGCGACACGCGCCCAGCTTTCCGCGATGACTGTCCGATACATCAGCTATGTACAGTATGTGCGGTACCTGCAGTCATGAATACCGCAGAATTTTCCAAGGAGATATTGTTATGAAGAAATTACTCAGTCTGATTCTTGCGGGCTGTCTGCTGGCGGCAGGCATTGTCCCTGCATATTCCCAACCTGTTTCCGTGCCTCGGAACGATGCCGGGGACGTACAGGCAGAGTATGTACAGGGAACCTTGCTGTTCGCACTGCCGGAAGAGGAGATTCTGACCGGTCTGACGGACGATCTGGCCGGACTCGGTCTCGGTGAGATTGAACCGCTGTTTACCGAAAACGGTGAAGCGGTCGGAATCGGCGGCAGGGATGAAATCTGGTACAGAGCCCGTGTAAGCGGTGACGTACCTGCGGCCGTACAGGCTGTATCCGAACTGGAGGGTGTTGTCTGCGCGGAGCCGGAGTATATTTATACCTCCGATCAGGCAGGCGTTCCCAGCGAAATCGAATGCGGCAGGGACTGGCCACACGACCGGCTTCACAAGCATGACGGCGGCTACTGGTGGTCGGAGGATCCCTCCTTCGGTCACAGCTATGCACCGGGGGAAGGTACTGTGGTTGCGGTCATTGACACCGGTGTGGATTACCTTCACGAAGACCTGAAGGCCAATATGTGGGTCAACTATGCGGAAATTGACGGTACTGCCGGTGTGGACGACGACGGAAACGGCTGCATCGACGATATTCACGGTGTGAACGTAACCGCAGGCGGAGCTGCTGCCGGAAATCCCATGGATGACAACGGTCATGGTACCCATGTGGCAGGTATTATCGCAATGTCCGCCAATGAGAAGGGCGGCGTGGGTCTGGCATACGGGGCTGAGATCATGGCAATCAAAGCCGGGCAGTCCACGGGGACATTTGCATCCGCTGATATTGCCAGGGCAATCAATTATGCGGTCATGATGGGCGCGGATGTCATCAATATGTCCTTCGGCGGCTCCGGCAAATCCTACCTGATCGAGACCGCACTGGAAACGGCATTTACCACCTGTGTTCTTGTGGCATCCGCAGGCAATGACGGAATTCCCACAACGGATGCTCCCCCGGAGCTTTATCCCAGGCGTGTGGATATCTATCCGGCAGGATACAGCTATGTTCTCGGTGTCATGGCAGTTGATGAATCCGGCAGCCTTGCATCCTTTTCCAACTGGGATTATGAACCCGGTGCAAACTGCGAATACGAAATGACCGCACCCGGTGTGGGAATTTACTCCGCTCTTCCGGGCAACCGTTATGCACTCTGGAACGGTACCTCCATGGCGGCACCCTATGTTTCGGCGGCAGCGGCAATCCTCCGCAGTCACTTCACGGATAAGGATATGTATTCCTCCCGGTTTATTATGGGTCAGCTTTGCTCCGCAACGGAAGACAGAACCGAGTTTTATGCACCCATGGGTGAGTATTATCTCTATCCCGCACTGAATGTTTACGACAGTATTTCCCTGCTTCCGAAGCCCGGTCTGTTTGTGAAGGAAACCTTCCTCCTGGACAACGCGGACATTGCGGAAATCAACGATGGGGACGCCATCATTGATGCCGGTGAAACCGTTGACCTCGGGATCCTCGTGCGCAACCAGTGGGGGCTTACCGGAGAAACTACCGTAACGGCGGATGCGGTATCCATCGGCGGCGTGGCGAACCCGTATATTGATTTCATCACAGACGAAATCACTCTTGATCCCGCCGGTACCTTCCAGGAATCCGACAACGGATTTGTCTGCAATGACAGCTATCTGGAATCCGTCGGCAATCCCATCCGGTTTGCTGTGGCGGAGAACTGTCCCAACGACGCGGAAATCTGCATCAACCTGACCGTGACCACCACAAACGGCGCGGACGAAAACGATGATGCGGTTTATACTGCCGCCGCTAAACACACCTTCCGCGTGCAGGCCGGCCGTGGTGTCCGGGGCACCATCGATGAAGACACCACATGGACGAAGGATTTTCTGTGGATTATCGAAAACTCGGTCTACATCCCCGAAGGCGTCACTCTGACCGTGGAACCGGGCACGCAGGTGCAGTTCTATTCCTCGGATTACGAAGACGCATACGGCGGAAAGACAATTGCGAAGATTGTCAACGAAGGCACGCTGAACATGATCGGTACGGAGGACGAACCCATTGAGCTGTTCCCGGGCAGGGAGTTTGAAGAATATGTTGTGGAAATCAGCGGTACCGGCGTGGAAACACTGGAATACTGCAATGTGATCAATCCGTATTTCGGCGGCGGTACTTATGACGAAGCGGTTGATTTTGTGGACCACTGTTCTCTTACACAGAATACAGAAGGGGTGTATTACAGACGGATAAGTGGTGGTTCGATTTCAGAGAGTCATGTTGAGAGTCAGAGAATTCTCAGGATTACCAATACACAGCTGATCGGTATCCGTCCTGAAAGAGATTCCATGTTCTATGAATTGCGAACCAATCTTGCTGAGAATTGTCTGTTCGATTCATGTTTGATCGATTCGATTGAAACCTTCTCCTCATCACTGATTTTTGAGAACAATGCATTGCTGAAAGGAGAGGCGGGAGAACATAGTCCTTTCGATGCAAGTTCGTACTATAATGCTTCTCCTACTGTTGAGCCGCCTGAGTTAAGAGTTGCTTCCGAGGTATATACGGACGAAGAAACAGGTCGGAAGTATCTCTGTGTGTATTTGGCGGCAGAGGGGGAGGAATTTGAATACAATTATCTGAAAGCAGCTGCCCGTGCACTCGGAGGTGATTTGCTGAGCATCAATGATGACAGTGAACTGGCTTTTCTGACTTCGGTCATTTGGGACGGTAAAAACTATGAATTAGGAATTTACTACAATGACTTCACACGCAGATATGAATGGGCAGACGGAAATACTTACAGTATTGATATAAAACCTTACAATTCCAATAATCCTAATACATTGGGACATAACTGGCCGTTTGTCGGTTTATCGTTTGCTACCGGAAGTTATCAGGCAGATTATAAGATTGACCGCAGCGTTCTTGAGTTCCCGGCTGATGTTGCTGATGAGGATATTCTCAGCTGTTTTGAGGATTTTGATTATAAATCATGGGCGGCAGAGTATGCAAACCAGTATCGGAACAATGCAATTCTGAATCCTCTGCTGAACACCGCACCTGAACTTTGGACACGGTTTATATCCGAAGAATTCGACTATGATTACCTTCCCAACTACATCACCGGCAACTACTGGGGCACGGAAAACGATCGTCTCATCGACAAAATGATCGTCGACGGAAACGACTATGCCGGCACCTATCAGGAGCTGGTTTACGAACCCATCCTTACCCTTGAGAGCGGAAGCCTTGAGGACATCTATCCTTTCGTCACCGAAATTCTCCTGGAAGACGAAGACGGAAATATCGTTTCCGATGTACAGCCCGGCGAAGCCTATGCGGTTCATGTGTTCTTCAACCGGGATATGAACAGGGAAGTCCAGCCTGCTGTCACCTTCGGCGGTGCACTTCCCTATACCGACTATTCCGTGCACGGCGATTTCGTGAGCGAGAGGGAATGGGTCGGCACAGCCTTCATTTCTCCCGTCATGAACAGCGGCACCATGTACTTCAAGACCACGGGCGGCTGTGCTGCGGATGACAGCTGGCTTGTCTGCGGCGACGATGTGCTTCGATTCAGCTTTGAGGTGGAAAGCGTCGGCGTGCTGGCAATGCTCCTGAACGCGGAAGGCGGCACCAATAAAGTCACCCTCAGCTGGGCGCAGAACGACTACGAAGTCCTCGGCGGCTACAATCTGTACCGATCCACCTCCGAAGACAGCGGCTTTGCGAAGCTGAATACCTCCGTTCTCACCGGAACTTCCTATGAAGACACCGATGTGGAACCCGGTGTGATGTACTATTACTATTTCAAAGTGGTCAACACCGAGGGCAACGAGGAAGAAAACACTTCCAATATCGCATCCGCGAAGCCCATTGACAATATCGCCCCCGTGCTGACCCATTCCGTCATCAAAAAGGCGAAGATGAACACCCGGATCACCGTTTCCGCCGATGCTTCCGACAATATCGCAGTCAGCGGGGTTGTACTGTACTACCGTACCGCTGGTGCGGAGAAGTTCAAGTCCGTGGACATGATGAACACGTCGGGCACACGGTATGTGGGAACCATTCCTGCCTCTGCTGTCACTGCGGACGGTGTGGAATACTATCTGGCCGCCTCCGATGAGGACGGAAATATCAGATACAGCGGCACGGAACAGCTTCCCAACTTCATTGAAGTGGACAGCGCACCTGCCGTGACCGGTGTAACTCCCCAGCAGCTGAATATTGCGGGAGGTCAGACCGTCACGATTCTCGGCGTGAACTTCAGCGAGGGCATGACGCTGACCCTGGGCGGCACCGTAATCTCCGAGTACACTCTGGTAAACAGCGGACAGATCACCTTTACCGCACCTGCCATGAAGAGCGGACGGTACGCACTGGTTCTGACCGATGCCGACGGAAGAACTGCCGCCGCAAAGGAACAGATCGTGTATACCGATGAATCCAGTGTGGCGCAGATTCCCACCGCGATGGAAATGCTCTCCGGAGTGGAATATATGATTCCGTTTGTTGCGGCCGCTGACAGCGCGGTGACGGCGGTTCACTTTGAACTGGATCTGCCTTCCGCGTACTTCCGGGATGTCCGGGCGGAAAAAGCGGATGCTGATGCAAACTTTACGCTGGATTACAATTACAGCGGCAGCCTCCTGCAGGTGAGCTGCATCGGAACCGCCGATATGATCACACAGAACGCGCTGGTCAATGTTTTCGTTACCCCGATGAGCACGGAAAAAATCAGCCTGCCCGTCAATATGCATGATGTCCGGTTCAACGGTTCGGATGTACACACCGTCATCAGCGGTACGGCACAGATCACTCCTGTATTCACGCTGGATGCGGAGGTGCGTCTCTGGGCGGACGATGCTCCGCTGGCCGGTGCCGTTGTCAGAGCGGACGGACGGACGGGAACCACCGGCAATGACGGCAGAGTTTCCCTGACCGTTGTGAACAAGCTTGTGGATGCTGCGGTTTCCTGTACGGTTCCGGTTCCGTCCGGCACAATCACTGCGTACGATGCTTCCCTCGTTCTGCAGAATTCCGTCGGAAAAATTGAGCTCAACGAATACCAGCTGATTGCCGGGGATGTGACCGGTGACGGCAGAACGGATGAATACGATGCTTCCGTGATTCTTCAGATGGCTGTCAGAAAAATTTCCGCATTCCCCTGCGGCTGCAGCTGGAGCTTCCTGCCTGCTTCCGTATCCATGGAAATGGAAGCATCCGGCAATTCGGCAGAATTCACCGCAATCTGCATGGGCGACGTCGACGGTTCGTTTGGGATGGATGAGGAAATTGGGGCGACTGAATAATGATGAAAAAATACCTGATTCTCTTCATGACGATCCTGATCTGTGCGGGCGGAGTTTCCGTAAGGGCACAGGATCCGGAGCAGATTCTGATTCCGCCGTGCTGGTACGGGGAAGCATATTCCGTGGACTGCGTCTATTCTGTCAGCGGCGGCGGGATCGATTCCGTGAGCAGTCTGCTGAACGGCTGTTATTTTGACTGGAACTATCTTTCCGAAGAAAATATTCTTCTTGCGGCAGCCGCATCGGCGGAGCCTCTTCCCGATCCGCTGCAGACGGAGGCATATATGTCCGTCACCGCTTCCCCCGGTACGGTTCTGACCCTGCTGTCCCTCCGCATCAACGGCAAAGAGGCAGCTGTCGGACATACTGTCAGCGGCAATGTCACATCGTTCGGAACCGATACCGTTACCGTGTGCCTGCTGAAAAACGATGCGGTCATCCATCAGACGGAGGCAAGCGGTGAGTCTTACAGGATTTCCGCCGTGCTTCCGGGGGAATATGTCCTGCGTGTCAGCAAGAACGGACACCTTCCCTCGGAATATTCCGTCACCGTAAACGGGGCGGATGTTGTGCAGGATGTGACCCTCCGTCCGATCGGAGATGCCAACGCCGATTTTCTGGTGAATGCAGACGACGCCTTTCTGATGAAGCGGTTCTTTGCCGGTTATGAGGCTGTGATTGACACCGAAACGGCGGATACCGACAGGGACGGTGCCGTCACCCGTCGCGATGCCATGATTCTTGAGCGGTATCTGGCAGGATGGGAGAGATATTCCCTGCCGTACTGCCCCGAAAATGCGCCCGATGCATAATATACGATCCATTCAAAGATGCAGCAGACCGCATGGATGCCCGGATCCGGACATTCGTGCGGTTTTGTTCGCGGACAGGGGAGCGCAGGTTCTCGCCGAACTTGACATATGATAGCGATTCTGGTATAATATCCTGCGGCAGTATGCTGTCCATTATTCAATCCTGACCCCGAGGTATACCATGAATCAAAAGAATTCCGTAAAAGGAATCATTTTCTGCCTCACAGCCGCCGTAGTGTGGGGCTTTGCTTTTGCGGCACAGGCACTGGGAGCCGACCATCTGGAAGCGTTCACCTTCAACGGTGCTCGGTTCTGGCTGGGAGCGCTGGCGCTGATTCCCGTCTGCCTGATTTTCGAGAAAAACGGACACGATGCGAAGAAGACGAAAACCACCGTCATCGCCGGAATCTGTGCGGGCTGTGCGCTGTTTACGGCATCCTGGCTCCAGCAGGTGGGGATTGACCTCACCGACTCCGCCGGAAAAGCCGGATTCATCACCGGTCTGTACATGATTATCGTGCCCATCATCGGACTGCTTCTTGGCCGGAAAACCGGAATGCAGAGCTGGATCGGCGCTCTTCTGGGTGTGTCCGGGCTGTTCTTCATCTGCTTCGATATGTCCTCCGGTCTGACCTTCACGAAAGGTGATATTTTCCTTGTGGCATGCGCGGTGGTATTTGCCCTGCATATTCTCATCATTGACCGGTTCGGGGACAATATCTACTCCCTGCGCTTCTCCATGACCCAGTTTTTTGCGGCAGCGGTGCTGAATACCGTGATGGCACTGCTCTTTGAAGAAATCGCGCTGTCGGGCATCGTGCTGGCCGGGATTCCCATCCTGTACTGCGGCATCATGTCCACGGGAGTGGCCTACACCTGCCAGACTCTCGGGCAGAAATACAGTGAGCCCACGGCGGCCTCCATCCTGCTGTCCACGGAATCGGTGTTCTCCGCCATCGGCGGTGCGCTGATCCTCAACGAGCGGATGCAGCCGCTGGCATATCTGGGATGCGGCCTGATTTTTGCAGGCATCCTGCTGTCCCAGATCCGGTTCAAAACAAAGGCATAACAGAAAACGTGCAGTTTCGGAAGTAGCATCTGCACGTTTTTTCTGTGATTATTCAATATAGCGGTATTTTGCGGCGTAGGAGAGCTTTTTCGCTCCTTCCTCCGGTGTCAGTGTTCCGTCCATGACCGAATCTGTGATCTCACCGATCTCATCCCGGAAATCGCTGTCGAGAATGTAGATATACGGCGAGCAGCCCGCCAGTGCCGCTTCCATGGCTTCGCAGAGTCTCTCCACATCCTCCATGTCCTCCGGCTGTACTTTTTCGTATTCGTTCCAGCTCAGGTCAAGATTCATGCCGCCCGACAGTTCCCAGTAAAGCGCGGGATCCTTCAGAAGCATACTCTTCCCGGTGACCATCTGACCTGCCGTTTCCGGGGACGACAGAATCTCCAGATACCGCAGTGCCAGTTCCCGATGCTCCGTTTTGCCGTTGACAAACAGGAAGGCATCGGCTCTGGCATACCGCACACCGCTCACGGACGGCACGGGGACAACTTTCCGATCCCGGTAACGGGGTGTGAGAAGATTCTTCACCAGAGTCGGATACAGCGGCAGGGTATTCAGCACCGGCGCAGGTTCGGATCCCCTGAAAAGCCCGGCATCCCTGTACTTTTTCTCCATGGCAAGGCATTCCGCAATGGCGTCTTCATCCATTTTTCCGGTCTGCAGTCCCGTTTCCAGAAGCTCTGTGACTCCCGACAGCGGATAGCCCAGGTTCACATCCCCGTCCAGTGCCGCCGCTTCTTCGCAGACAGTCCGGAAATCGTCCGCCGTCCAGTCCGCGTCAATCTGGGGCAGTCCGGCCATGCGGTATTCCGTCCCGATGAAAACAGCCTCAGGAGCAATACTGCGCGGAATGCCGTACAGATGCCCGTCAAAGGTCATGATCTCCCGTACACCGTCCATGAAGTGATCGAAGTTAGCGTCAATGACAGCGGATTCCTCCAGCGGCAGATACAGACCGTAGTTCAGGAGGGATGCCGTTATGTTGTCGTATTTAGTGTCATAATAGACTACATCAAAATCGTTTTCCCCGGCAAGCAGCTTCATCCGCAGTCTTTCCACCAGCTGATCCGCCGGATAGGCCAGAGAATTGACGAAGGCTCCGGTCTGCTTTTCAAACTCGGAAATCTCCCATGCCAGCGATTCCGTAACCTTTGAGGAAGAATCCCGGAAGCTGTCATCCCTGTTGTGGGGAACCAGAAGAGTCAGAACTTCATCCTGTTCCGCAGACATATCCAGCACGGTGACGCAGTGATTGGCACGGTCGTAGAGGATAATGTCATGCCCGGTGAAAAACAGCCCGCCGCCTGTGGGACGAACCCCGTCTTCTCCTGCCGCAGCTATGGTATCCTCGTACCGATCGGCGGCATGCAGGGTGCGGATCCGGTAAATTCCCTCATCTTCCCGCACAGAATACGCATATTCGGCAGCATTGGATTTATTGCTGCTGTCGTAATACACCCGTCCGTCTGCGGGATTATAGCAAAGTTCCGGCTCATGGGGCAGATCATACCCGTCATCCGGTGTGATTTTTCCCGTTTCCGGATCCAGCCGGGACACGGTACTTGCTGAATATGCCGTGTGCCCGGAGATCATGTATTCCCCGTCAGGCTGAATCAGAGCAAAATCCCCGCTGTCCTTATCCCATTTTGCCATGGCCAGAATGTATGTATCCAGCATCAGATCCGTGCGGCTTCCGTCCTGCAGTGAAAATATTGCCGCAGGATAGGTCCAGTCAATGATGCCCGATTCATTCCGCGAGGACTCCTCTCCCGTCCACCAGGTCACAATCAGATGTGTACTGTCGGCACATAACATGCCGTTCATGGATCGCTGAACCTCATCGGTATAGTCGCAGTCGGTTTCGTAGGTTCCGAGAACGGTGCCTGCGTGATCCAGCCGGGTGACAAGACCGTCATCGGTCAGCAGAAAAATGCCGCCATCACATACGAACAGATCGCGTACCATGCAGTCGGTTGTGTACAGGGGCGTGTACGTCTGACCGTCCGTGGTGCAGGTGCCGATTTCCCAACCATCGGCGAAGTCGGTAACCGTGCAGTACAGCCCGTTCCAGGGATAGATCCGGTCAGCGGCAGGGGCGAGGATGGTGTATCCCTCCGCAAGATCCGGCATTGCGTGCATGGGATTGGCGGTCAGTACGGGGAATGGGGTGTCGGGATTCCCGGATGTACCGCCGGCAGATGGATGTACGGAGTCGGGCTGTGTGCATCCCGTCATCAGGACGGCAAGAAGCAGAAGAAAAAATCGTTTCATTTCATATCTCCCGGTTTGGTGTATATGAAATAAAACGATCCGGCGCGGCGGAATATTCCCGCCATCGGGCGGAAAAGAAAAAATATCCGGATTCGGCATGACTGAGCCGGATAAACAAAAAACGGGCACAGACCCGCAACATTTATATTATATCACATCTTGAGGGGGACTGTAAAGCGTTTTGTAAACATTTTTTGAATTTCAGGTTGATGCACAAAATGTTATTATAAATTTCAGACAAAATATCAATTGAATTTGCGGAAAGCTTGTGCTATAATGTAATCACAAAAGAAAGAGAGGACAAACCGATGTACAACTAAAGTACAGGGATCTCAGAAAGATAACACAGAAATAGAGGTTATCGGAAATTTGAAATCCCGGTGATGATCCGTCTCCCGCATCCGCTCAATCGGAAGATGTGATTCTCAGCAGAGAAAAAAGATCCGAGTGACTGAACGGATTCCATTCAGCCGGAGACAGGCAGCAGAAAGAGAGGAATAAAAAAGATGTTAGATATCAAGAATCACAAGTGACCCTTGGCTGTGTTTTGTGAAGAAAGAACATGGTCAAGGGTCACTCTTATTTTATGGAAAAACGGAGCCTGCAGGGGCTTTTTTTCTTTACTTTTCTGCCGATTCATGGTATACTGTTTCATAAGATCAGATTTAACGGAGGTTAATCCATGTCCCGCCCCAATATCCTCTTTATCACCACCGACGAGCAGCATCTGCGCACGCTATCCTGCTACGGATGCGAAACGGGAACCACCCCCTGCCTGGATGCCCTTGCGTCCGGTGCCGATGTGTATGAGAACGCATATACTGTCAGCCCCGTCTGTCTGCCTGCGCGATGTGCCTTCATGACCGGGATGTACCCCCATCATTCCGGCTCCATCAGCAACATCTTCGGCGCATCCCTGTCCCTTCAGTTCCCCAATCTGTTCACGGAACTGAAGAAGCAGGGATACCGCACCGCACTTCACGGCAAATGCCACTTCATCCCCGTACCGTATCCTGCAACCCGCGGCGACATGACGCTGGAATACGAGCATTTCATCGCCTACTACAAACTGCTGGGCATGGACAGGCTGAGCCTCCAGGACGACAAGAACAACTCTCTCTGGTACTACGACGACTATGCAAAGGATCTGGCACGGCAGGATATGCTGAAGAAATGCCGGTACGAGGCTCATGAGAATCCGGAAAATCACGGATACTACGATTTCCCCTTTGAATCCGGAATGCATCCGGACGCCTGGGTGGGGAAGCGTGCTGTGGAGGATATCGAATGCCGCAATGCCGATGAAAACAACTTCATCTGGGTCAGCTTCTCAGGCCCCCACTACCCCGTGGATACACCCCGGGAATACACCGACCGCATTGACGTAAACAAGCTGGAACCCCGCATTTTCCGGGAAGACGAGTGGGATGACGACAGCAAATACCACGTCAAAGGCTACCACGGTCCCGGAACCACCGAGGGAAGCGGTCACGCAAAGGACGGCGCCCAGAAGAATTACACGGAAGAATACTGGCTGCAGTGGCGCAGACGGTATTTCGGGAACATCGCCCTCATCGATGAGTGGGTGGGGAAGATTCTGGATGCCGCTGAGAAAAAATTCGGGGACAATCTTCTGGTGATTTTCACCGCCGACCACGGGGAAATGATGGGGAATCATTCTCTCTGGGGCAAGAACGGTGCGCTGTTTGAAGATGTTCTGCGGATTCCCCTGATTCTTCGTCAGCCCGGTCAGAAGGAAGGAAAGCGGATCTCTGAAACCGTGTCCTCCCTTGAGCTGTTTCCCACCATCCTCACCTGTGCCGGCGCACCGGTTCCCGATCACGCGGACGGTGTGACGCTGGATGAAATGGTACAGCAGGGCGGACGTCCCTATATCATCAGTGAATGCGACAACCGAGCGGTCATTCTCAAAGACGGCATCAAGCTGGAGTACAACCGACCCAACCTCCGGGGAAAGATGTACCGGGAGCTGTATGACCTGAGAGAGGATCCCAACGAATTTGACAACCGCTATGCCGACAGCCGGTATGCGGATACCATCGCTCAGCTGACTGCACTTCTGGAAGCCGAGCCGGATCTGATGGAAACTGTGTTCCGCCCCTACGCGGACGGCGGTGACTACTGGCTCAACGACGGAAACGGTGCCGGATTTGCCTTCAACGGTGCGAAGCCTGAATAAAACAGAACTGCCGTACTCCGGTTTTTCCGGAAATACGGCAGTTTTTGCTTACTTGTATTCTTCCACGATCTTCGAGATTGCCAGATAATCGTTTGTCAGGATGGTGTCAATGCCCATGTCAAGGTACTGGCGGCAGGTTTCTTCGTCGTCCGACCAGAACACATTGCACAGGATGCCGTGGGCGTGTGCCTTTTCCACCATTTCCCTGTTGAAATAGGGGCGGAACAGCTGAACCTTTTCGCATCCCAGCTCGATGGCACGGTCAACGATGGCCCACGGACGGCGTCCGTCATGTCCCACGCACCGGCACAGATCGGGCGCGTATTCGTGAACCTTCCGGAGAATGTCGTCGCTGGTGGTCATGAAGTAGATGTACTTTTCACAGTCGTATTTCCGGATCAGCCCCACGATTTTCTCGATCATGGGATCGGGCTTCTCGGTGTCCCAGATCTTCACATGGATGTTCATGATGGTGTGGCAGGAGAATTTCGCAAGGATTTCCTCGAATTTTACGATTTTCAGCCCCTTGAACTTTTCTCTGTGCTTCACGCCGAAATCAAAGTCAAGCAGCTCGTCGTAGGTGTAGTCCCAGACATTGCCGTGACCGTCGGAAACCCGGTCGAGGGTGCTGTCGTGGATGGAAACCAGCTCGCCGTCTTTGGTTGCCCACAGGTCGAACTCGATTTCCTCAGCCCCAAGAGCAATGGCGGCACCGAAGGCGGGCATGCTGTTTTCCGGTGCCAGCGTGCTCCATCCACGGTGGGCGCAGGTTCTGGGGTATGGCATCCGGTCATCGGGTCTTACGATCATGGGGCCGCCCGGACGGTAGTTCCACGGAGTCCGTCCGATTTCGATGTACTCGTAGTGGGCGGCATCTCCACGTCCGAATCCGGCAGGCTTGTAATACTTGTCGTGGGGATCGAATTCCGCAGTTTCACAGCCGAAACGTCCATTCATGTTGGCGAGAACTTCACCCTTGGGGGATACAATCATGGATGCGCCGCATATGGTGGAATCCTCCCCGAAGCTCACGGACGAGCGGACAACGTAGGCATTGGTGTTGTAGGCGAGGAAGCGGCACATGATTTCCAGAGCATCGTGGCTGTCACTGCGCTGGAGGGAGCATCCGATGATGACGTCCATGTTCTGCCGCGCCATGGCGGCGAAGGCTTCGTAGAAGTAGAAATCGTAGCAGGTCAGGAACCCGTAGCGGACTCCGTCGATCTCGATCACCGGAGGCGGGGTGAATTCTTCGGTATACTCATGTCCGATTCCGGCATCCAGCTCCAGCGGAGGAATGTGGCGTTTGTAATATTCTCCGATCCGCTGACCGTCACGGCCGATGGCGACGGTGGTATTCCGGTATTCGCCGTCCGCTTCCACGAGGGTATTGACAAACACAATCGCCTGACAGCGGACAGCGGTTTCAGAGCATTTCCGCATCAGGGAATCCGCGTACTTTCCGTGATCGGTGAGGATTTCCTCACGGGTATTGGCGGCACAGGGCACATCGCTGTATTCCGGCAGAACGATCACGTCCACGGAGTTGTCCAGGGTATCAAGGAGATTCATCTTGAAGTCATAGCAGGCATCGCTGCGGCTTCTGTCCCGGGAGTATGGCGGCTGAATGATGGCATATTTCATTGGTTCGGCTCCTTTGCGGTGTTTTTCTTCATTATATCAGAAGGGAAGGAGAATTGCAATTGTTTTTGCATTGCAATTCTTACAGTGATCTGGTATAATAAAAGAAAAACGGCAGATGCCGGAAAGGAAATCCTATGAAATTCTCCATCCGCAATCCCCTTGATGAAGGCTGGTACGCCGATCCCGAAGCCAGATACTACGAGGGAAAATACATTATCTATGTAACCCACTCTCTCCCCTTTGACGATCAGCACAATCACACCTGCTTCGTATCCGAAGACCTGACCCACTGGGAAAAGATCGAAAACATCATCGACATGGAGGGCTTCCATGGGCAAAGTGCGCTATCTGGGCACCCACCATTGAAGAAAAGAACGGCAAGTACTACTACATCTTCGCATCCAACGATATTCCCCACAAGAGCGAGATCGGCGGTCTGGAAATCGCAGTTTCCGACAGTCCCACCGGTCCTTTCAAGGCACTGATGGACAAGCCCCTGGTGGGCGAATTCCACCACGGCGCACAGCCCATCGACGCGCACCTGTTCAAGGACGACGACGGCACCATGTATCTCTACTACGGCGGCTGGGGTCACTGCAACATCTGCAAAATGAACGACGAGATGACCGGATTTGTACCCTTTGAGGACGGCGAAGTCTTCAAGGAAATCACGCCCCCCGACTACGTGGAAGGTCCCTGCATGATGAAGCGCGGCGACAAGTACTACTTCATGTGGTCCGCAGGCGGCTGGGGCAACGGTACCTACCGTGTCAACACCTGCATCGCGGACAAGCCGTGGGGTCCCTTCACCGAAGCATCCACGATCCTCTCCACCGGTGACTCCAAGATTGCAAACGGCCCCGGTCACAACGGTTTCCTGTACCTGCCCGAAAAAGATCAGTACCTGATGGTTTACCACCGCCACAAGCCCGAGATCCGGGACGGCAATGCCAGATTCCTCTGCATCGACCGCATGGATCTGGACGAAAACGGAAACATCATCCCCGTTGTCATGACCGAGGAATGGGAGTACGACGAATAATTGAATCAGAAAACGGCAGCCGCATTCGGGAGTTTCCCGGACACAGCTGCCGTGTTTGTTTTGGTTATTTATGCGATATCATTCAGATCGGCTTCGCAGAGAGCCTGAGTCAGCTTGACGCATTCTTCCACGTCACCCATGTCGATGGTTTCCCAGGAGGAGTGGATGTAGCGGGTGGGAATGGAGATGCATCCCGCAACCGCACCGCCTGCAGTCTGCTGCATGGAGGAGGTATCGGTGCCGCCGCCGGTGAGGATTTCCAGCTGATAGCGGATCCGCTGGGTCTTGGAGAGGGAAATCATCTTGTCAACCAGACCCCGGTCGCATATCACGGAGGAGTCCTTGATCTTGATGGCAGCGCCGTCGCCGAGGGCGATTGCCATTTTGCCTGCCCCCTGAGCATCGCCGGTAGCGGTTACGTCCAGGGCAACGCCCACATCGGGCTGGATGGCATATGCGGCAGTCTTGGAACCGCGGCAGCCCACTTCTTCCTGAACGGTGAATACGAAGTAGGTATCGTTGGCACAGGATCCGCGTTCTGCCAGTCTCTTTGCGGCTTCGATGAGAACAACCGCACCGATTCTGTCATCCAGAGGTCTGCCTGCCGCACGGGTGCCCATGAGCTTGATGACATCGGAAACCACCGCGAAGGTATCGCCGATCTTCACCTTGCGCTGTGCCTCCTTGCGGTTCTTCGCGCCGATGTCAACCACGAACTTTTCCTGACGGAAGTCACCGGCACCCACACCGGATTCGGGAACCAGAACGCCGCGGAGACCGTTTTCAAATACCACCTGCGTGAACGCCGCGGATGCGAAGTTGATGCCGCCCAGGGTATTGAAGCGGATGAAGCCGTTTTCTTCGATATAAGTAACGATGAAGCCGATTTCGTCGATGTGTGCGGCGAACATGAGCTTCTTTTTGTTTTCGGCACTGCCCGCCTTGAAAGCGATCAGGTTGCCCAGAGCGTCGGTGGATACGGAATCCACGTAAGGTGCGATTTCTTCGGCAATTACGCCGGCAACAGCCTGTTCACGTCCGCTGACGGAAAGAGGCTTGCAGATTTTCTTGGTTAAATTGAACATAGGATTCTGACTCCTGTAATTTTTTCTGTTTTTTATGTGTAGAGAAACTGCCCGTAAATCTCAGGCTTATTAGCTTTTATCGATTCAATTTTATCTATTCTCTTAGGCGTCAGCCGCTTCAGAGCGCCAGCTCGCCGATCAGGGCTTTTGCCAGCTCGATGATGGTGTACATATCCCGCTCGTCAATGACGTTGGATGCAGTGTGGATGTAACGGGTGGGAGCGGAGATCACGCAGGTCTTTGCGCCCTTGCCGCTGAGGTGGATGGGACCCGCATCGTTGCCGCCGGACACATAAGTCTTCGCCTGAACGGGAAGCTCGTGCTTTTCCGCGGTCCTGAAGACAAAATCGTACAGTTCCTTGCAGACAATGGAGCTTCTGTCCAGGAAGGAGATGCACGGGCCCTTGCCCTGCTCTGCCACATAGCCGTACTTGTCGCCGATGATGTCTTCCACGGCGGTTGCCTCAAAGTTGAACGCCACGTCGGGCTGAATCACATTTGCGGCGGTCTGCGCGGAGGATCTGCCGATTTCCTCGCAGGTTGTGAAGGCGCATACCACATCGAAGGGAAGTTCAGCACCGGATTCCTTCAGATGCTTCAGCACGAAGCACAGCACGGTACATCCCAGACGGTCGTCCAGAGCCTTGCCCTTGAGCTTGTGTCCGTCGGTGCCGAATCTGACAAAATCGGAACGATGGGTGCCGAACATACCGGGTTCCACGTATTTTTCCGCTTCTTCCTTGTTTTTCGCGCCGATATCCACATAAAGCTGGTCGAAATTGCCCACGCCGCCCTGATGAACGGCCTTGATGCCAATGAAGCCGTTGATTTTGCGGTCTTCATCGCCGATGGTGACGTTTCTGCCGCCCAGAAGCACGGGATCGCGGCTGGCCATGCCGGTCATTTTCAGATAGCCGTCGCCGTCGATGGACTTGACCATGAAGCCGACCTCGTCCATGTGTGCGCAGAGCATGAGCTTTTCGCAGTCGGGATGATCGGCGGGCATTTCCGGTTCTTCTTCCATGTCGTAGGCGGGGAGTTCTCTGCGCTTCTTGTAAGTGGCAATCACGGATCCCCGTCTGTCGGTGGTGATTTCGTCCGCGTAGGGGGTAATGAATTCCCGGATCACGTCTGCGACATTGCCTTCACATCCGGACGGACCGAAGGTGAGGGACAGCTCCTTCAGAAGATCGGTGGGAGTATAGGTTTCAAATCGATTCATATTGTACAATCCGCTCCTTTCTCACAGATCCGCCGTAACGCAGATTTTTCCGATGAGCCTGATGAAGTTTTCCGCATCTTCCGTGGAGATCAGTTCGTTGTAGGAATGCATGCCTGCCAGGGGGATGCTCACAACCGCGGTGGGAATACCGTCTCTGAGGAATGCCACGCATTCGTTGTTGGTGCCGGTTGCGGTCACTTCAAATACCGTGGATACGGGAATCTCGTTTTCCTTTGCCAGATCCAGAACCCGCCTGGTAAGCAGTCTGTCGGTGACAACGGAACGGGAAACCATGGGACCTGCGCCCAGCTTGCCGCTTTCTTCTGCATTGACGCCGGGAGTGGTGGCGAAGTTCACGTCGGTGATGATGGCATAATCGGGCTGAATGGTCCATGCCGCACATCCCGCACCTCTGCCGCCGACCTCTTCGCCTGCGGACAGGGTCACGTAAACGTCGTATTCCAGCTCTTCTGCGGGAATTCTGTCAACGGCGCAGATCAGACCGGCGCAGCAGCACTTGTCATCCAGGGCATGACCGGTGATGCGGTTGTCAAGGAGCGTTTCGCCGTCGTTGTAGAATCCGATGGGCGTTCCGATTTCCACAAACTGCATGGCTTCTTCCTTGGTGCAGCCGATATCCACAAGGAGGTTGTCCCACTTGGGGGTAGTATCCCGTCCGCCTGCCAGATGGGGGGATACCGCGGTGATCACACCGTAGTGCCTGCCGTCTCTCGCGTGAATCCACACGTCGGATGCGGGCAGGATCTTGCAGTCGATGCCGCCGACGGGCTGGATCCGCAGAAGACCTTCGTCCGTGATGCCGGAGACGATCATGCCCACCTCATCAAAGTGAGCGTCCAGCATCAGCATTTTCGTGACGCCGGGCTTTTTTGACTTCTTCGTCAGAATGATGTTCCGCGCCGCATCCGTGGTGATCTCATCGAAAGCTTCGCCGAACAGGGTACGGATTTCCTCCGCAGCCCGTCTCTCGAAGCCCGCAATGGACATGATCCCGCAGAGCTGACGCAGTGTGGTCGTGTAGTCGAACATTTTGGTTATCCTTTCTGGGTTGAATAATCGTTATTTTCAGAGTCATCGCTCAAAACTGATTCACAATCTGCTTGAAGGTGCGGCCCCGTTCCTCGAAATTGCGGAACTTGTCAAAGGATGCCGCCGCAGGGGAGAGAATCACGGTGTCGCCGGTTTTGGCATGTGCCTTGGCATCGCTGACCGCACCGGCAAAATCGTCGTTTTCGATCAGCGTCAGGGGACGGGTGCCGTATGCCGGGTGGTTTTCCAGAGCCGCCTTCACCTTGGGAGCGGTTTCTCCGGTCAGCACAATCGTGTGCACCGTGGAGTCATAGACCGCATCCGCCAGAGGCTCATAGGGGATTCCCTTGTCGGATCCGCCGGCAATCAGAACAACGGGACGGTCGTTCAGGGCGGACAGTGCCGCTGCGGTTCTGGTGGGGCTGGAGTCAATGGAGCCGTTGATGTAGGTCACGCCGTCCAGTTCTCTGACAAACTCCAGACGATGCTCCACGCCGCCGAAGGTGCGGGCAATTTCCCGGATCTGTCCGCAGGAGGGTACGCCCCATGTCACAGCGATTGCGGTCAGGTAGTTGGCGGTGTTGTGGATGCCGGGCAGCTTGATATCCCGCCGCGCCATCACTTCGGTCACACCCTCGCCGGGGAAGGCTGCGTAAACGGTATCGTTTTCCAGCCAAACCGCACTGTCGCAGTCTCTCAGCACGCCGCCGGGAATGGGATTCAGAGAGAACCATGTCACGGGAGTTTCGGTTTTCTGCATTTCCAGACCGATGTCCCGGGTGATATCGTTGTCATAATTCAGTACCGCACGTCCGCAGTGAGCGAGAATACGCTTCTTGGCCCACACATATTCATCCATGCCGGTGTGCCAGTTCAGGTGATTGGGGGACAGATTGGTGATGGCAGCTACCGCAACGGGTGCGTCAATGGTCATCAGCTGGAAGGAGGACAGCTCCACGGCAACGGCATCGTTTTCGGTGATGAAGGGATAGCGGTGCAGAAGGGGTTCACCGATGTTGCCGCCCAGGAAGACTTTGCCCGAACCGACAGATTCGATCCCTGCCTTCAGCATCAGGGAGGTCAGGGTGGTGGTGGTGGTTTTGCCGTCGCTGCCGGTAATGGCATAGACGGGGCAGGGCTTCCAGGACAGGAACAGCTCCATTTCCGAAGTCAGGACGGAGGTTTCGCCAAGCTCCGGCAGATCGGGACGGATTCCGGGAGAGCGGAACACCAGATCATCGGTGATGCCTTTGAGGTAGCCCTCACCCGAGACAATCTCCGCGCCCATGTCCAGAAGCTTCCGTCCGTTTTCCCCCAGCTGTTCGGCGGATTTCATATCCCGCACGGTGAGGGACTTTGCACATCCGGCACAGACTTCCGCCAGAGGCATATTGGAAACCCCCGCACCCAGCAGAGTCACGGACTTGCCCGCAAAATATTGTTCAAGTTGAATTTTCATGGTCAGCTCCGAATAGGAATGGATTGATACTATATTATACCGCAGAACGGGTGAAAATGCAATGCATAAATCAGAACGGGGTCACAATGAATCGCGGAACCGGACACGGTTTCACAAATCCGCGGTGTGCGGCATAAAATAGCAGTAAAACTTCCTCTCCACGATTAAACCGGGAAACGCCGGTACATACTACATACACACGAGGAAAAAGAAAGGACGGACAGAACCGTGAACATCAAGCGTGGGGATATTTATTACGCGGATCTCAGTCCCGTGGTGGGAAGCGAGCAGGGCGGAATCCGTCCGGTGCTCATTGTGCAGAACGATGTGGGAAACCGCTACAGTCCCACCGTGATTGCGGCCGCCATTACTTCACGGATGGGAAAAAACAAGCTGCCCACCCACATTGACATATACGCGGACAGAGTCGGGCTGGCAAAGGACTCCGTCGTGCTTCTGGAACAGGTACGTACCATTGACAAACAGCGGCTGGGGGAGAAAATGGGGCACCTGGACGCGGAAACCATGAACGCCGTGGACGATGCCATTTCCATCAGTCTGGGACTGAACATGAACCGGGGATGACCAACGGCGGGATTTTCTCCGGCTGCATCCGATCTCCTGCAGCTGTTCCGCTTTTGAGGCAGGAGAACAGAAAAAAGGCTGCTGCAGTTCGGAGTTTTTCTCCTTAGTGCAGCAGTCCCATTTTTGCTTTTGTGGATGGGGAAAGGTGGATTCTGAACCGTGCACAAGACTCGCTTCGCTCCCTATGTGCCGGAGAACGTCGTTTGTGCGGCTAAAACTGTCAGTCTGCATCCGTTCTCCCACGATGCGTCTCGTCCGACATTTCACTGCAAAACGAAAAAGAACCAGCTTGCACTGATTCTTTCTCGTTTTGGGATGGGGGAAGGTGGATTCGAACCACCGAAGGCGGTGCCAGCAGATTTACAGTCTGTCCCCTTTGGCCACTCGGGAATTCCCCCTTATTCAGTTACGTTGTTTTGTCCTTGCCACAACGTCAAGCTGGTGATCGG
>JAFQWY010000117.1 GCA_017407225.1 Clostridia bacterium
AACCTTTCTCTCAGCATCAGTCCGCATTTCAGCTCAAATCCGACCTCATCCCGCCTGAAAACCACAATCCGGTTCACATATCTTGTAAACAATTCTTCATCGAATTCTGTCAGCATATCGGCACCTTCCGTGAATTTCAGCAGATCCGCCGTCTCACTGATCATCGACGATTTTCCTGCCGCTTGAGTCAGCATGGTGACTTCGCTTCGATATTCCTGCGCCTGCGTCATCAGTTCGTTGATCTCTTTATTGTAAACCACCTGATCGATGTATCCCTGTGACCGTAGTTTCGACAGTGTCTCGCGCTGTTCGGTGTTCCTGTAAAGCATCTCATGCAGTTCCTGAATCCGCTTGATATTCGGGTCATCCGGAGAATTCCGGAGTCCCGCAAGATAGGGTTTCAGTACCAAATTGTGAGCAAAAATCAGTTTGTTCATCATGGTGGCAAAGGCAAGCTGAACCGCATCGTCCCGGATGTACAACATAGAACATTTCTGCGTATCTGCCAGATGGGTTCTGCAGCACCATGCGGTGTAAGTGCCATCCCTGCTTTTATGAGTCCTCCGCTTGAAGGTATCTCCACACTCTCCGCAGATGATTTTACCTGAAAAAACGTATCGGTTCTGGTACTTGCCGGAGCCTTTTTCAATACCTTTTTCTCTGGAATGCTGTGCGATAATCTCAGCGGCGGCAGCGAAATCTTCACGGCTGATGATCGCCTCATGATGATCCGGAATGATGTACTGATCCTTCTCTCCACGATTGCTGTGCCGGTTGAAATCGTCATCCGTGTAGGTTTTCTGCAGAAGCGCATCTCCAGTGTAACGTTCGTTTGACAGAATCCCTTTCACCGAACTGTCCGACCAAAGTCCACCCCGGGCGGAAGGAATGCCGAGTTCGTTCAGTTTTTTTGCAATGCGATATGAGCCGTTTCCAGCCAGCCTTTCCTTAAAAATCAATTTTATAACTTCTGCCTGCTCCGGATGGATAACCAGTTCTTCACCGTTCCAGACATACCCGTAAGGTGCACTGCTTGTTTTGTAAGTCCCGTTCTGAAACCGCTTCTGGGCAGACCATGTCACGTTCTGTGCCAGAGATTTGGATTCGTTCTCAGCAAGCGTACTGTACAGTGTGAGATACAGCTCGCTTCCCATGGCGGCTGTGCTGATCTCTTCTTTCTCAAAGTAAACCGAGATATTCAGAGAAAGCAGCTTACGTACCATCTGCAGGCATTCCGTGGTATTCCGGCTGAACCGGCTGATAGATTTCGTGACAATGAAGTCAATCTTACGGTCTTCGCAGTCGGCGAGAAGCTGAAGTAAAGCATCACGGTTTGTCATCTTTGTCCCGCTCAGACCTTCGTCATAGTACAACCCTACGTATTCCCAGTTCGAATGGTCGGTGATATACTTCTCGTAATGCGCCATCTGAGTCTCCAGACTTTCCAGCTGAGCGTCGGAATCCGTAGACACCCGGCAGTAAGCCGCAACGCGCAGTTTTTTACGGTTGCTCCGGCTGTTTGCCTGAATCGCCGTAACCTTCGGCATAGCGATACCTCCCCTCATTAGTCATGTATATTACCTCTGTAGTGCGAAATAGTCAAGTCAGTTCCGGCATAATCCTGCCGAGCAGAGGGGAGAAAGATTCGCGGTTTTTCGCCGTGATTTTGTTGAATTCATCCTTGGTGATGAGACCGCTCTCGAAAAGTCTTTTTGTGATCTGCTGTGCAAGGACGTAGTTGTATTCGTTCTGTAATACAGCTGCGTACTTGATGTCCGGCTTGGTGTTGTCTTTCATGGAAACCTCCGTAAATATTGTTCTACTGTTCCATCTGGACAGAAAATCCGGTTTTGGCCGAAAAATCCGAAAAAAAAAAATAAAGCCTACCGGAGAAAAATTTCCGATAGGCTTACTATCACATATTATCAAGAAACCGTCTCAGCATCACGCAGAACTGCTCCCGTGTCACCGGACTGTGAAGCATGAGGTCACCGTTACCGTCCCCCTTGAGCAGATCGTTCTGGATTGCCCAATTGACAGCATCCTTCGACCAGTCAGCCGCTTCGTTATCGAGAATCACCTTTTCGGCCTTCTCCAGTTCCGCTTTCACATCCTCACGGAAGGAATCCATACTCTTTCCAAACTTCGGAAACCAGTGCATCACATCCGCATGGTTGGAAGCAATCCCTCGTGCATGACCTTCGCTGTGGCAGATGATGTCCTTCTCGGTCAGGCCGAACTGCTTACAGAGATATGCACACAGTTCCACAGCTTCACGGTACACCTTATCGAAATATGCTCGATCCGTCAGATCATCCTCGCAAATTTCAAATCCGATGTACCCCATGAAGTTAGCATTCCCGTTCGCGCCTTCACCGCTGTGCCAACCGACCATGTCCCACGGGAGCGTCTGATACGTCCCGACCTCATTGCCGAACAACTTCCCGATGAATGCGTGAACACACACCTGCCTGCCGCCCGGACGAAGCTGGTTCCAATAGTTCAGGTATGTTGCCACGTTTGGATTGTTGCATCCGGTTGAGTGAACCATGATTCCCTTAACAGTATGTTTTTGCCCAACCTTGTAGCATTCGTTTTCCGTAAGAAAAAATTTATTCAGTGTCATCGTCATTACCGCCTTTCTCAGCACGATTATGAAGTTGTGCGAGGACATCCTTCAGCTTTGTCGGGATCGGCATACCAAGGTGGGAAGCATTCTCCACGAGCGATACACCTTCGTTAGAAATATAGAAGAAAATAATCGCCGTCCGCAGAACCGAACCGGTACCGATCACATACAGATCAAGAATATGTGCGATACCCACGAAAGCGAAAATCAGCACTTTCTTGCAGATCCCCTTGAACCCAACCGAACTGGACAGGTTCCGGTCATAGATGGCGCACATGATGCCGGTGATGTAGTCGA
>JAFQWY010000118.1 GCA_017407225.1 Clostridia bacterium
CCGTCCTTGTTCTCAAACGGGCAGGCTTCGATGATGGGGCTGACCAGAACCTCGATCAGTCCGCTGCCGATGGCGTACAGTACAACGGCGATCAGGATTCCCGTAAACGGATGGGGCATGATCTCCGGCAGGAATGCCATCAGCACCAGTCCCAGTGCGGACACTACCTGCGAAGCGGCTACGCAGGCGCGGTATCCGATTTTATCAGCGAATTTCGTGGCGGCAAAATCCACCAGAAGCTGGGTCAGGTAGAAGACAAACGGAATCAGCGCGATTTTTTCGAGGGAGATTCCGTAGGTGCTTTTGAATGTCAGGAACAAAAGCGGGGTAAAGTTCGCGGAAATCGCCTGTGTGATGAATCCGAGATAACAGGCGATCTGCGTTTTTTTGTAGTTCTTTGGTTTTGTCATGGTCTGTTCTTGTCAGAAGGATTGCTGTCCGGCTTATTTTCCGGCTCTGATGTTCTTTACCGTGATGTTCTCGATGCTCAGATGCTCGTAAACACGGAGTCCGCCGTCACCCACGGGAGCCTGTGCAAGCAGACCGACCTTCACCACAGGATCAACGGGCAGATGGAAATACCGCATCATGTAGAAATTCTCTCGGTCCACGGAATAATGGAATGCGAAATTGTTTCCGACTCTCACAACCTGCAGCCATGCGGTATTGCCTTCCAGATTGCATCCGTTGGCATCGTCCGAGTCGCCCTTGGTCACTACGCTGACAGCCGCATGGGTACCGAAGTCCGTCAGCTCATAGCAGCACTTCGCCCAGCAGGTGAGATCTTTCATCACCATAACCGATGCGGAGTCGTAGGTGTCCTTGAAGTCGTGGGAAACCTTGACTTTCAGCACGAAATCCCCTTCCACTTCGGTGTAGTAATAGGGCGCGTTGCAGAGAGATTCCGGGAGAATGCCTTCTTCGCATTCGTCAATGCTTCCGCAGAAAAAGTCCGTCTGTCCGGGAGCAACAATTTCGATTCTGTCCCCGGTCTTTGTGATTGTGCTTTCGTTCAGCCACTTGAATTCCATAGTTTTATGCCTCCGATGATCGTGTTAAGTGTATTTTATTACTGAAATCTTTCGCTGAGAAGACACAAAAGCATCGGATAAAAGCACTATTTACCCAAGGTTCTGTTTTTGCTGGGGGCATATCCGTACAGTTTTTTGAACTGGCGGCTGAAATAGTTGACGGAATGAAATCCGCAGTCGTAGCTGATCTCCTGCAGGGTCAGGGTGGTTTCGTTCAGGAGTCTGCGGGCGGTCTGAAGCCGGTGGCGGATCAGCGCATCCACGGGTGAGCAGTTCATGTAGGTCTGGAAGCACCGTCCCGCTTCGCTTCGGCTGATGTTGGCAGCACCTGCGATGTCCTCGAGGGTGACAGCCTCCGCATAATGCTCGTAGATGTAGGTCAGCATTTTCTGGATGCGGATCTGCGCGGTCAGCTAGATGCGCGATTCTTCCGATCTGGGCAGGGACTCAAAATTGCGGCAGATATATTCAAAAATCCGGCTGATGTTCCGCTGAACGGTCATTTCAAAGCATACATCCTGCTTCCGGAATGCGGCATAGATTTCGCCGATCAGCCGGAGGACTTCGCTGTGATCCGGTTCGTCATGCCGGAACACGATAAACGGCAGTGTGCCGCATCCGATCACGGGAAGAATATACTTCTGATAGATCACGCTGGTTTCCGGTGCGGCAAGTGTCCCCGAAAATACAATGTTCGGCATGGGATCGGGTTCATCCCCGGACAGCTGGCGGATCCCGTGGAGCATATTTCCGTTGACGAAGATGCTGTCCCCGGGTTCGAGACGGATGTGCTGCTGTCCCACCTGATAGTCGAGAACGCCGCATTCCGCCGAGGCAATCTCGAAATCCGGATGCCAGTGCAGAGGTCCTGCCCAGTCCGGGAGGGATGCAAGTTCATCCGAGAAAAAGGTGATGGGAAACGTCACAGCGTCATGGGGTATCTGTTCCCGCAGTTGGCGGTCGAGTAATATGGGCATTTTTCGTCCTCTTTATGTTACGTCAGTATTCTGAGACAGCCGGAA
>JAFQWY010000013.1 GCA_017407225.1 Clostridia bacterium
CCAGAACCATGGAAAAAACACCGGATAAGACCAAACTTCTCGCATTCCGGGAAGAAATCGACGCCATCGACTCCCAGCTGGTAAAGCTCGTGACCGAACGGATGCAGACTGCGGCAAAAATCGCGGATTACAAGCGGGACGTGGGAATGCCCGTCTTTGACCCCGTGAGAGAACGTCAGAAGCTGGCGAAAATCGCGGAGCTTGCAGGGGAAGAATTCGGCGGTTACAGCCGTCAGCTTTACTCCCTGATCTTTGAGCTGACCCGGGACTACGAAAACAAGCTCATCGGGGAAAAAACGCCCCTCTACGAGCAGATCATCCACGCCATTGACGATACGCCGAAGCTGTTCCCCGCATCTCCCCGGGTTGCCTGCCAGGGTACCGAGGGTGCATACTCCATGTACGCCGCGGAAAAGCTGGTGCAGAATCCTCAGATTGAGTATGTGAAGACCTTTGAGGACGTTATCCGCGCCGTGGAAACCGGGTATGTCCGCTACGGAATCCTCCCCATCGAAAATTCCACTGCCGGCGAGGTCGGTGCAGTCTACAAACTGCTGGAAAAGCACCCGGTTTATATCGTCAAGGCCACCCGCGTGAAGGTGGAACACTCCCTCATGGTGAACCCCGGTGTGGAGCTGTCCGAAATCAAAGAAATCATCTCCCACGAGCAGGCCATCGGTCAGTGCTCCCGGTACATCGAAACCATGCCCGGCGTAAAAGTGACCTATGCCGCCAATACCGCCGTTGCCGCACGAATAGTGAAGGAATCGGGCAGACGGGATCTCGCCGCCATTTCCTCCCACAAGTGCGCCCAGCTCTACGGTCTGAAGGAAGCCGCGCGGGACATCCAGAACACCGACAACAATTACACCCGCTTCCTGTGCATCTCCAAAGATATCGAGATCTACCCCGGCGCCGACAAAACCTCCGTGATGCTGGTTACCGAAAACGAGCCCGGCTCCCTGTACAAGGTGCTGTCCCGGTTCTTTGCGCTTGGCATCAGCCTGACTTCCCTTCTTTCCAAGCCCATCGAGGGACGGGATTTCGAGTTCCGCTTCTTCCTTGACTTCGATACCTCCGTATATTCGCCGGAATTTGCCGCGCTGATCCAGACTCTGGACGACTGCTGTGAAGAATTCCGCTACATGGGCAGCTACAGGGAGACACGGTAATGGCAGGAACGATTATTATCCTGAACGGCCCGTCCTCTTCCGGCAAGTCCACGCTGTCCCGGAATCTGCAGAAGATCTGGCCCACCCCCCTGTACTATACCTCCTACGATCTGGTGGAGGAACAGATGGCACCCTACATTTACTCCCGTCACGCCTACGAGGGATTTCCGTCCCCGGTGAAGGATTTTCTGGATGTGATGTACATCACCGCCGCCGCCATGGCGAACACGGGACGGGACGTGGTCATCGACAACTGCCTGTTCGACACCGAGGACATCATTGATCTGTGCCGTGACCGCCTCGCCGGAATCCCCCAGGTGTGGGTTCGTGTGAAGCTGGATCAGGAAGAGCTTGACCGCCGTGAAAAAGCCCGGGGAAACCGCGCCATCGGAAAGGCGAGATGGCAGGCGGAACACATCACCCCGAAAGAAGACGCCGCCTACGACGTGATCGTGGATACGGCAAATCCTTCCGAAGAATGTGCACGGAGCATTCTTCGGGCCGTGCAGAACCTTGAAAAATAAATTCTGTGCCGGATGTGTGCCGCTGCCCGTCCGGCATTTTATTTTTTTAACGGAATGTAATTTCCGCCGTTCATTTTTCATGGAACACATTGCCAAAGACTCTTGTTTATGCTATAATGTTGTATCAACATCAAACCATTCCATACGGAGGTGTGTATGAAAGTTCCTTCTCCCCTTTACAAGGATCCCATCTACAACGGCGCGGCCGATCCCATGGTGATCCGTAAGGAATCCGACGGAAAATTCTATATGTTCTACACCCAGCGCCGGGCAAATCAGCAGGTGGACGGTGTGTCCTACTGCTACGGCACCGCGGTCGGTGTGGCAGAATCCGTAAACGGCGCCCAGTGGCATTACCGGGGTGCGCTGGATCTGAACATCGAGTTCGGTCACAACACCTGGTGGGCGCCGGAAATCATCTACAACCCGGACGAAAAGCTCTACCATATGTACGTCTCCTACATCGTAGGCGTGTACCAGAACTGGGGCGGAGACTCCACCATCGAGCACTACACTTCCCCCGACCTGTTCTACTGGGATCACATCGGTTCCCTCAGCTTCGGATCCGCAAGAATCATTGACCCCTGCTGCTATCGTCTCCTCGACGGCACATGGCGGATGTGGTACAAGGATGAACGGCAGAATTCCGCAACCTGCTACGCCGACAGCCCCGATCTGTACAACTGGACGTACCGGGGAATTGCCGCAGGCGACGAACCCCAGGAAGGCCCCAACGTCTTTGAGCTGGGCGGAAAATACTGGCTCATCGCAGATGCGTGGAAGGGTCAGGCAGTCTACTCCTCCGACGACGGCGAGCATTTTACCCGTCAGCCCGGATACATCCTCGCCGAAAACGGTACACGGATGGACGACAATTTCCGCGGCGCTCATGCGGACGTGTTCGTCACCGGAGGACGTGCGTTCATCATCTACTTCACCCATCCCGATCCCAACTATCATCCCAGAAGTGCCGTGCAGATGGCGGAGCTGAAGATCGTTGACGGCGTGCTGACCTGCGACCGGAATGCGGAAATCGACTGCGACTGGCAGAACAATGCGTAATGCCGAATGATATACAACGATTAAGGAGAACTGACTATGAAAAAAACACTTTCTCTGATTCTGGCAGCACTTCTGCTGGCATCTTCCTTTGTATCCTGCTCCGAAAAGCAGAACGACGGCGCAGACGAAACCACTCCCGCAGCTGACACCGCCGATACCGCAGCATCCGCTGACGAAACCGTACCCGAAGAAGTGGAAACCGACTCCAATGTACGCACATGGGAGGGCAAGACCTTCGACGGCTACGGCGTGAACATTCTCGGCCGCCAGAGCACCACCTACTCCATTGACTTTGAAGCCGAAGAAATCACAGGTGAAATCGTCAACGACGCCGTTTACAACCG
>JAFQWY010000119.1 GCA_017407225.1 Clostridia bacterium
ATACTTCCTCTGGTCGTGGAGAGTCAAGAGAGGACCGCGACCGGTCCTCTCTTGCGCCGTGCCGCGCAGGCACATAAAATTTTAGAAAAATGACTTGAAAAGTCATTTTTCCACCTTCCGCACCGCAGGTGCGCAAAAAACATGCAGTCTGCACTCGCAGACGTCCTGTCAGCGTCAGCTTGACAAAATCCTTGACAATTCCTGTGAACTGTGCTATAATACCTCCATGCGGGTATGGCGGAATTGGCAGACGCGACGGATTTAGGATCCGTTGGGTGACCGTGCAGGTTCAAGTCCTGTTACCCGCATTTTTTGTTTTCCATCGGATTCCCCGCTTTATACAACCCGGGCATCCACGATAATCCCGTCAGATTCGGTATCCATGAGTTTTTCTCGTCTTACGCGGCAATCTGTTCGCAGGTATCTTTTTTCATTCTCATTCCCATTCTCCAATCCTGTCAATCCCGTACTGCATGGTATCGGCCCTTTTCCTTTGTCTGACTCTGTTCCGCCGCAGAAACAGAGTCTTTTCCGTGATAAAACCGCCAACGGATTGATTTCCGGCGCAGAATCGTGTATAATATTTACAACAGTCAGCTTCTTCACCGCTGTTTTCGGTGTGAAGAAGAGAAAGGACACACAGATGGAATTTCAGAATTATTTTCCGATATGGAATAAATTAAATCCCGAACATCAGAAGCAGCTTCTGGGCAGTCTTGTCACCCGGAAAGCAGAAAAAGGGACAATCCTTCACAACGGAAGTATAGACTGTACGGGACTCCTGCTTGTGAAATCCGGTCAGCTCCGCGCGTATATCCTTTCCGAAGAAGGACGGGAGATCACCATTTATCGTCTGTTTGACCGGGATATGTGCCTGTTTTCTGCCTCCTGCATGATGCGCTCCATCCAGTTTGAAGTGACCATCGCTGCTGAAAAGGACACCGATCTGTGGATCCTTCCGGTGGAAATCTATCAGAACATCATGGCGGAATCCGCACCGCTTGCCAATTATACCAATGAAATCATGGCATCGAGGTTTTCCGACGTCATGTGGCTCATCGAACAGATCATGTGGAAAAGTCTCGACAGGCGCATCGCCGCTTTCCTGCTGGAGGAAGCCGCTATTGAGGGGACAGATACGCTGAAAATCACGCATGAGATCATTGCCAATCATCTCGGATCCCCCAGAGAGGTCATCACCCGGATGCTCAGATACTTCCAGAACGAAGGCATGGTCAGACTCTCCCGCGGTACGGTTGAAATCACCGATGCTGAAAAGCTGGAAAAAGCATGCGAAAAATAAAACAATGTCCGCCGATGCAGATTCAATGCATGACGGACATTTCTTTTTGGCTGTATCATCGGTCCATGCCGCAGGGATATACCGCCTCATTCAGTCTGCGGTCGTTCATCACGGCATCCCAGAACCGGAATCCGCCGGAGAAGTTGTAGGCGTCATAGCCGTGTCCCGCAAGAATCCGTGCCGCAATATAGCTGCGGAGTCCGCTCTGACAGATCACATACACCGGCTTGCCCTCCGGCACTTCGTTCAGCCGTTCTCTGAGTTCATCCACCGGGATGTTGACAAAGTCTTCGATATGTCCACGGCTGTATTCGCCGGCGGTCCGGGTGTCCAGCAGCGTCACGCTTCCGTCCCGGGGCAGCTTTGCGGCATCGTCGATGTGCCACTGCTTCAGCGTACCGTCTGCAATATTGTCGATCATGAATCCCGCCATGTTCACGGGATCC
>JAFQWY010000120.1 GCA_017407225.1 Clostridia bacterium
GTCAGAAAGTGGCGTTTGTAGGTGCAACCGGTGCGGGCAAGACCACCATCACCAATCTGATCAACCGATTCTACGATATCGCCGACGGCAAGATCCGCTACGACGGCATCAACATCAACAAGATCAAAAAGGATGATCTGCGCCGCTCCCTCGGCATCGTTCTTCAGGAAACCAACCTGTTCACCGGCACTGTTATGGACAATATCCGCTACGGACGTCTGGATGCCACCGATGAAGAATGCATCGCGGCGGCAAAACTGGCAGGTGCGGACGACTTCATCACCCGTCTTCCCGGCGGATATGCCACCGAACTGACGGGCAACGGTGCAAATCTTTCCCAGGGGCAGCGTCAGCTCATCGCCATTGCCCGTGCTGCCGTTGCGGATCCCCCGGTTATGATTCTGGACGAAGCAACCTCCTCCATCGACACCAGAACCGAAGCTATCGTGCAGCGGGGTATGGATAAGCTCATGGAAGGACGTACCGTATTCGTCATCGCACACCGTCTGTCCACCGTCATGAACTCCGACGTTATCATGGTTCTGGATCACGGACGGATCATCGAGCGGGGCAGCCACGACAAGCTCATCGAAGAAAAAGGCACTTACTATCAGCTCTACACCGGCGCCTTTGAACTGGAATAATCCTCAAAAACCGTTTCTCATCCGTGGGAAGCGGTTTTTCTTCTATCAACCCGATGTTGATTGACAAAAAGCGACACATATTGTATAATGAAGAAAACACGAATTTAAAGGAAACTGCAATGGAAATACTTCTTGGCACCACCAATCCCTCCAAGCTGAAGCGGTTTGCTTCCATGCTGGACGGATGCGGATGTACCTTTGTGTCCCCGGATGATCTGGAAATCCGCGGCGAACCCGATGAAACCGGACGTACCCCGGAAGAAAACGCGAGAATGAAGGCGGAATTCTATGGGCAGTATGCCGATTATGTGCTCTGCGAGGACTCCGGGCTGTATCTGGCACCGCTTGCCCTGGACGATCCCCGGCAGCCGGGACTGCACATCCGTACTCCCATGAACGGCAGACGTCTGGACGACGACGAAATGATCGCCTACTACAGTGAACTGATCCGCTCTCTGGGAGGATCGGCGGATGCCTATTATCTGGATGCCTATGCGGTATATGCAAAAGGCAGACTCTCCTCCTTCATGAGTGAGGAACTGTGCCGGACCCGTTCATTCATCATGACATCGGAACCGTCCCCTCTCCGTCACCCCGGATGGCCGCTGGATTCCATCTCCAAATTCAGGGACACCGGTCTCTACTTTGTGGAAGGCAGGCCCGGCTCCGATCACGGGGATCCCATCGCACTGCAGGAATACCGGCGGCAGACCACGGAGTTCCTCCATCAATCATTCGGAATCAGGAGGCAGTATGGCATATAACGAACTGATCAAGAATTTCTCGAAAATCCGGGAATATATGCAGGATTTCTTCGTCTACGGCTTCAAGCGCCGGGATGAATACACCCAGAAAAGCGCGCGCTCCTATGATGATGAAAAACGACGTCTCGAAGGATGGCTGGGCAGATACATGGGCTTTTACCAGACTGCCACCGGCAAGAGCGTGTTCATCTCCATGGATCCCCGGGACACCGCACAGAATCCCCTGTATCAGGCATTCCGTGCAAAAAGCTTCACCGACGGGGATATTACCCTGCATTTTGTTCTGCTGGATCTTCTGCAGTCCAAACCGGGCAGTACCATCCAAGACCTGTGCCAGGGAATCGACAGATATCTCAACGGGTTTGACGAACCCATGGTGTTCGACGAATCCACCGTCCGCAAGAAACTGCGGGAATACGAAAAGGAAGGCATCGTCCTCTCCGAAAAATCCGGCAGAAGCAATGTCTATTCACTGGTACCTTCCCCGGATCTGACTGGATGTGCCGACACCATCGCGTTTGCATCGGAAATGTCTCCCTGCGGCGTTATCGGCTCCTACCTAACCGGCCAGCAGGAGGTTCCCTTCCGGTTCAAGCATCACTACATCACCCATGCCATGGATTCGGAGATTCTGTGCCAGCTTCTGGATGCCATTTCCGCCCATCGCTGGATCACATTCCAGACCACAGTTCATTCCACAGGCACGGTATTTGACAACAGGGTGCTTCCCCTGAAAATTTTCATCAGCGTACAGAGCGGGCGGCAGCATCTGATGGCACACGATCCGACCTCCCGAAAAATCCGTTCCTACCGGATTGACCGGATCACCGATGTGAAGCAGGGTGAGGAAGCTGACGACTTTGAAAAGCATCGCCAGCGGCTGGAAACCGTACAGATGTCCCTGTGGGGCGTCTCCACCAACAATCCGGCAAGGCTGGAACATCTGGAATTCACCATCCATGCGGACGATGACGAAGACTACATCATCAACCGCCTGTACCGGGAAAAGCGGTGCGGAACCGTGGAACGTCTGGACTACAATACATACAGATTCTCCTGCGATGTGTTCGACTCCATGGAAATGGTGCCGTGGCTGAGGACGTTCATCTGCCGGATCATCACCTTCTCCTGCTCCAACCGCATGGTGGAAAAGCAGTTTATGGAAGACATCGATGCCATGTACAAGCTTTACGGAATCGGCGATTCCGAGGAAGGAGGCGACAAGCAATGACTCTGTTTTCCGAAATCTACGGTGCGTACTATGAAGCAGTCGCGGAAATCATCCGTGCGGCGCAGAACGGTGACCTCAATGACGAAAAACTCCGCGAAATCTGTGCGGTTCACGCTTTTCCGGAAAGCCGTTTCACCATCGAATCCTCTCTGAAAGAACAGAAATGGCAGCTGATACGGGAAGACGGAACCACACCGATTGAAAATCCTCCCGATATGCCCCTGACACTTCTGGAAAAGCGATGGCTGAAAAGCATCATCACCGATCCCAGAGTCCGCCTGTTCGATCCCCGGTTCCCGAAGCTGGACGATGTGACTCCCCTGTTCACCGAAGAGGACATCGTGGTATATGACCGGTACGCCGACGGGGATCCCTTTGAAGACAAAACCTATATTGAAAACTTCCGGCTCATCCTTCACGCCATCCGCACAAAAACTCCGCTGAACCTGGTCTACCGTTCTCCGAAAAATCCCCGGGGCGTGAAATTTCTGGTGATCCCGGAAAAGTTGGAATACAGCAAAAAGGACGACAAGTTCCGCCTGATCGCATCCGGAAAAAACATCACCCCTACCATCAATCTTTCGAGAATTGTCTCCGTTCAGCCCGCACCCCATGAAAACTTCGTTCCCAAACTGCGCGAAAAGACGGAAAGACTCTATTTCACCATGATTCTCACCGACGAGCGGAAAGCCCTTGACCGGGTTCTGCTTCACTTTGCCCATTTTGAGAAGCGTGCCGAGCGGATCTCCGGCGACAAATACCGGATCACCGTCACCTACGACCGCTGGGACGAAAGCGAACTGGTCATCCGTGTGCTGTCCTTCGGTCCTATGGTGAAAGTGACCGCTCCCGATAAATTTGTTGCCCTGATCAAAAACAAGCTGGCCGATCAGTACAACATCGGACTGAGCAAAAGACGATAAAACAAGAAAAAATCTCAAAAAACCTGTGAAATTCCGTAAAATCCGAGATCTCGCAGGTTTTTTTCCGTGATCTCTGCATTTTTTCGTGGTATAATAGGCTCATCAAACGGAGATGCACCCAGCAGCTATTCATTTGTGTAAAATATTCTGGATTATAGCGGCTGACCCCGGCACAGCCCGTCGGTCAAGGGTTCTTACCCCGCAGCTCATTTACAATTGAATAGGCGACCCCTTCGGACGGGTACTATTCCGCATCTCGTCGGTACCCGTCCGGCTCCTCCCCAATCGAACATCCACCCGTGAGGCACGTACAGCAAACCCTTCAGGAGATATTGCAAGGTAAACGTGCCTCGTAACAAAGGAGGACAAAAAAATGCTCAATGTATTGAAATTCCATACCAACCTGACCCGGACAGAGAACGGCGCGGCGGCATACCGCTCCACCGAATCCCACTGTCTGGATCTTTTTGCCTCAGCAGGTGCCATGCGGAACCGGGATGACGAAGATCTGGAAATGATGTTTTTCAGAGCCTACGCCGAAGATCCCGATCTTACCATGAAGCTCCTGTTTTTCATCCGGGATATCCGGGGAGGTCTGGGCGAGAGACGGATCTTCCGCACCATGCTCACCTCCCTGACCCGCACACACCCGGAATCCGTACAAAAGAATCTCCCGTATGTAGCGGAATACGGCAGATTCGACGATCTCCTTCCCCTTCTGGATACCGACTGCAGAAATGCCGTTGTCGCTGTCATCCGCGAGGTTCTGGAGGAAGATCTGAAAGCCCTCGAGAACGGAGGTCACGTCTCCCTTCTCGGCAAGTGGCTTCCCTCCGTCAACACATCCAGCCGTGAGACCGTCCGGTATGCAAGAATTCTGGCACGCGCCCTCGGCATGAACGATGCGGAATACCGCAAAACCTGCACGAAGCTGCGGCACACCATCGGGATTATCGAAAACAATCTCCGCACCGGGGATTACACCTTCGACTATTCCGCTCAGCCCGCCAAGGCCATGCTGAAATACCGGAAAGCCTTCCTCCGCAACGATGAGGAGAGATACACGGATTTCATGGATGCGGTGCAGGACGGTACGGCGAAGCTGAACACCGGAACTCTGTACCCCTACGAAATCATCGCACCGTTCTGCGAAGATTGCTGGGATTCCACCCGGTTAACGGAAGAAGAAGCCAGGGTCATGGACACCACATGGAACGCCCTCCCCGACTACACCTGCGGTGAAAATGCCCTGTGTGTCATCGACGGATCCGGCTCCATGTACGGTGCCTCCTACGGAACCAACATTTCCCCTGCATCCGTTGCCATGTCCCTGGGAATCTACTTTGCGGAACGGAATACCGGTCTGTTCCATAATCACTTCATCACATTCTCCGAGCGTCCCCAGCTGGTGGAGATCAAAGGTGATGACATCGTTACCAAGGTGAAGTACTGCAAGAGCTTCGACGAAGTGGCCAACACCAACCTGCTCTCGGTGTTCTGCCTGATTCTGGATGCGGCTGTGAAAAACAATATTCCGCAGGAGGAAATGCCGTCCGCCCTGTACATCATCTCCGACATGGAGTTTGACTACTGTATGAGAGACAGTGACGAAACCGTGTTTGAGATTGCAAAAGCGGTGTTCTCCGAGCAGGGATACGAACTTCCCAGCGTGGTATTCTGGAATGTGGCATGCCGCAATTCCCATCAGCCCGTGACCATGCATGAATCCGGAGCCATGCTTCTTTCCGGAGCCTCTCCCAAGCTGTTTGAGCTGGCGGCATCGGGAGGCGTGGATGCCTACGATTTCATGCTGAAGACCCTCAACTCCCCCCGGTATGAAAAAATTTCCGCCTGACAACAAAAGACACAGAATCCGTGATGGATGAACTGCCCCAAAATAAACAGACAGCACAAAAAAACACCAGGATAGCAAATCAAGCAATAAACTGGCATCGGAATTCCACCGGTGTCAGTTTTGTTTTCAGCTGAATGCGCTGAAAATTGTAAAACTGAATATACCCA
>JAFQWY010000121.1 GCA_017407225.1 Clostridia bacterium
CAGAATCGCCTCTGTGGTTCTCTCGTTTCACGATATTACCCCGGCCAAAGAACAGATTGAGACACTTGTAAACCTGTGCAATGCGTGCAGTCTGTCGCCGGTTCATCTTTCCGAAGTGATTGAAGATTATCTGGCACAATAAGGCATACACAGAATAAAAAACGATTCCGGCGCAGCATAAAGTAAAAGGAAAGGATGTCCAGACACAGGTGTTATATGATTTTCCGGATAAATACACAGGCGCCGCTTGCGTAGAAGGTTGAAATACATAGAGCCAAAATTCATGAGCAGGTACTGGTAAACGCTTAGGATGTAGAAGAATTTCTGCATGCGGTCATCAATTGTGGAATCAACGAAAACTGCAGCAAGGATCATGTGCCGCTCATCGGAAATGCTGCCACAGACTGTATTCCCGCAGGGTAGCGCGAACGATACAGGCAATATTTTCTACTTTTCTGTGTGGTTTGGATTGCTTGCAGTGAGTTCTTATGACGCATACGATCCATGCGAAAAAAGTTACAAATGAAATTACCTGAACCGATTGAAGAATCTGCGTTTGCATGCTATAATTACAGTGTATAAGTTTATCAATCATAGAGGTTGAAAATGGATCAGGTGCAGGGAATCGTTAAAAAACAAGGGATAAGAGCAGAGGTGACCCTGCCGTTCTTGTCGCACCATTTTGGCCGTGCATCCAAATTAAGCCATCAGCAAAATGTCGTACTGCGGGAGTAGCGGCATTATGCGGATGGCTTTTTACGTCTTTCGCACAAGTACCTGTCTGCGATGTCAGCGGTATGATGGGATGATATGGAACAAACAGCGCAGTAAATGAATCTCGAAGGAGAAAACAATATGAAAAAACAGATTTTAAGTATGCTTCTTGCCATCGTCATGGTAGTGGGACTGCTGCCGGGAGCGTCACTGACCGCATTTGCAGAGGATCCTATCACTTACACGGCAGTCGGTGCCATTGCACCTGCGCATGATGTGGAAAAGGACGGCTCCACGGGCATCATCGCCTTCGACGGTGAAAAAGCACTGGCGGAAGTTATCCCTCACGAAACCACAGACGGCGAAGAACCTGATCCCGGCACTGGTTCCGGCGATGATTATGATCTTTCTGTTTTCCACGGTACCCGAACCGACTTCCGTGACGAATCGGTCTATACACTGCTCATCTCCCGTTTCTACGACGGCGACAGCAGCAATAATGTTCGCTGCTGGGATGATGATATGGCAGGCAACCCCGCTTCCGATCCCGCATGGCGCGGCGATTTCAAGGGGCTGATCGAAAAGCTGGACTACATCAAGGCACTGGGCTTCACGGCTGTCCGGCTGAATCCCGTGGTGCAGAACGCTTCCGGCTATGACTACCACGGCTTCCATCCGATCAATCTGATGGATGTTGATTTCCGTCTGGAGTCGGACGGATATACCTATGAAGACCTGATCGACGCCTGCCACGCACGCGGACTCAAGGTGCTTCAGGTTGTGAATCTGAACAATACCTCCAATTTCGGTGAGGAATATCTGCGGAAGCTCTTTGAACTGGATGAGGACGCAAACTGGTCTTCCATCACAGACTCCCTGATTCCCACGGAAACCCTTCTGGCGCAGTATCCGGAGTATGCAGAACTGAATCCTGCTGAGCAGTATAATGCGAGACTGGATATGCTGAAAGCGCATATCACGGAAACCCTGAACGCCGATGAACATTATCATCGTGAAAAACAGATGGGATATGAAACCTATCTTGAACAGCAGGGTCAGGTAGCCGGTGACTGTGTGGATATCAACACGGAAAATCCCGAAGTAGCTCTGTATCTGGCGAAAAGTTGTGCGTGGTATGCACAGATGGGCGTTGATGCCGTTCTGATTGAAAACGCAAAACACATCAACCGCTGGACATATAATGAGGGCATTCTGCCTCTTCTGAACGAGCTTCTGGTTCGGGCAGGACTTGAACTGGATATCTTCTGTGAGATTACATCCCGTGTACGGGAAACGTGGAACCATAATAACCCGTCTTCCTCTGTTCCCTTTTATACATGGGCGGAAACCGAGACGAAATGGCAGAACAACTGGGATGATGAACACCCGACTGCCAATATTAAGACCTCCATTGATCATTATAATGCACACAGTGTCTTTGATGCATCTGTAACTCCCACCAGTGATAATGCGCTGCTGGACGGCATTAACTATCATACTCCGGACTACAGCCAGTCGAACGGTATGCATGCGTTTGATTTCACCATGATGTGGAATTTTGAGAATGCGAATAATGCTTTCGGTGCAGGGGTTACCGGAGACAAGTATATGAACGATGCCACCTGGAACCTGCTCAGCGTAGACAACTGGGACTACGGTCCGGATGGTATGGAAAAGACCAGATATTCTCTGGGCGTTAGCGCGTGGAAGCAAAATCTGAACCTGATGTTTACCTTCCGCGGCATTCCCAGTATCTATTACGGTTCGGAAATCGAATTTGCAAAGGGTATGCCGATCGACGTCGGTCCGAACGCTCCTCTGGCGAATACCGGACGCGCATACTACGGCGATCATCTGGAAGGCAGGGTCACAGCCACTGGATTCGGTGAATATGAAGCTGCCGGCACGGTTGCGGTTACGCTGAATTCCGAGCTTTCACAGCATATCCGGATGCTCAATGGACTGCGTCAGAGGATTCCGGCACTCCGAAAGGGTCAGTACACCACAGACGGAAAATATGTCCAGGGAAACATGGCGTTTATCCGCCGTTACACGGATGCGGACATTGACAGTCTGGCACTGGTTACACTTACAGACGGTGCAACATTTAAGAATATCCCCAACGGCAAGTATGTCGATGCGGTCAGCGGTGATATCAAAAATGTAACAAACGGTACATTGACGGTGCCGTCTCCCGGTTCCACCGATCTTGCGGTTTATGTATGCTGTGCGGAGGGCTTTACCGGTCTCGACGCAGAGCTGTCTCCAGCAGAATCCGTCCTGCGCTTCAATGTGGACGGTGATACGACTAAAGTTTCTGCGATTACCACGGTAAACGGAGAAGCGGAACTTCCCGCAGCACCCGAACTTCCGGATGGATATACCTTCCTCGGCTGGATTGTCAACGGCGAGGAATACGAACCCGGTGAAACTGTGGCGATTTCCGTTGATTCCATGGCGAGAGCAAATCTGAAACAGTCGAATGCGACCGCATACCCCCTCTGGGTCGGCGGCGAACAGGTCACATCCGAAAAGCTGGAAATCACCGGTGGCAGCGGTACGGCGACCTACGATCCCGAAACCAACACCCTGACCCTCGACAACTACACCTACACAGGCACAGGTTACAATGACGCCGCCATATACTACAATGACGAAAACATATTTACTTCAGAAGCGGCAACGCTGAATCTGATTCTGAAAAATGAAAACACCGTTACCCACACAGGCGGCGGTGATTCCAGCTATGGTGTGTATGCCTATAGCACCCTCG
>JAFQWY010000014.1 GCA_017407225.1 Clostridia bacterium
GTCAAATAGACCGTCGCAATCGTCGCGACCGTCGCGCTTTACATGATTACAACATCCACTACCATGTAGGTAAGCGTGATTTTTCTTCCGCTGTGCTTCGGTTTGTTCTCATACCGGATGTTGTATTCGTCCATCAGACGGCTTGCGTTCACGTTCAGATGCTTCGTCAGCGTGTTCGCCGCCATGCCGTTATTGAGCGTTTCCGCCAGCTCGCTCGGACTGCCCGTCCATTCCCGATTGTCCGCTGACACCAGCCGTGCCACCGCTTCCAGTGTCGGATCGGGCGGAATCTTCCACATCTCCGCTTCCGCGTGGTCGAGCGTCCAGATCAACCGCTCCTGATCTTTTACGAGGTGCAGTTTCTGATCCGGCTGATCCCGCCCGACGATATCCAGTGTGGCTCTGCCGTCCGTGCGTTTTTCCTTCTGCATCAGCAACGCACCGTCCGCACATCCGAGAAGTCCCGTGGTGCCGGAGATCATTTCAAAATTATCTCCGGCAGGCTGTTTTCGGGTATGATGGACAATCAAAACGCAGATTCCGTGATTGTCCGCGAACTTTTTCAGCTTGCTGATGATTTCATAATCGTTTGCGTAACTGTAGGAATCTCCGCCAACCTCGCGAACCTTCTGTAAGGTATCCACGATGATGAGTTTGGTATGCTCATGCTCCTTCACGAACAGTTCAAGCTGTTCATCCAGTCCGTTACCAAGCTGTTTCGCATTGGTGGCGAAATAGAGTGTGCTTACCTCCGACACGCCGAACATCCGGAACATACGCTCCTGTAACCGCTGGTAATCATCCTCCAGTGCCAGATACAGTACCGTCCCCTGCCGGACATCGTACTCCCAGAGTTTCTGTCCCGTACTGACGTGGTAAGCAATCTGCGCTACGAGGAAGGATTTGCCGATTTTCGGTGCACCCGCAAGGATGTATGCCCCTGCACAGAGCAGTCCATCAATCACCGGCGGCCTGCTGTGATACACGGTTTCGTAGAGTTCACCGAGGGAAACCGTGTGCAGATACGCCGGATCGTTCTTGCGAAGTGCTTCCCGGTACAACTTTTCCATTTCCTCCACGGAAATTTCGTCTTCCTCGTTGATTTCTTTGATGCAATCTGGTATACTATTATTGTGTTGAACATTCGACTGCTCTCCATCTGCGCCAACAGACGGAATCAGGGCAGTCGTTTTTTCTTTTTCAGAATTCATTCGTGTCCTCCTTCATTCCATTCATGATTACTGCCATAAATTCAATCGTTTCAAGTAATTCCGGCGACACATCACCTCCCTTCTCAATTCTTTTCAGTTCCGCAGCCACCTCCTCATATTTATCCCGCAAAGCTTTGTACACCCGCGGATTTCCCTGTACCACCACATCCCTGCAGAGCAGTCTGCTTATAATATAGTCCTGTTTGGTCATACCGGACAGATTCACGAAAGTTTCCAGAAGCCTGTCCTCTTCCGGTGACACCCGGAACGATACATTCACGTTCCGCCAGCGTCCCTGACCATCCAGATTTTTTGCTGACATAGATTTATGCCTCCCTTTCCAGATTTAATTTATCCGCCATTTCTTTCTGCACCGTGGGGAACAAATGCGCGTACCGGTAAGTGATTTCCACGCTCTCATGCCCCACGCGGTTTCCGATTGCCACCGCCGAATATCCCATGTTGATAAGAAGCGAAACGTGGCTGTGTCTCAGATCGTGGATTCTTATGACCTTCACGCCGGACATCTTACACCCGTACTCCATCCCGCTTTTCAGCCTGTGTTTCGTCAGCGGGAAAATCCGCGCATCCCTGTCCAAACTGTAGAACTGTTTGAAATAATCCTGCATTTCTTCACAGAGGAAGTCCGGCATCTGAATCACCCGGTTGCTTTTCTTCGTCTTCGGTGTAGTAACGACATCCTCACCGCCGATCCGCTGATAGGATTTGTTGATCCGGAGCGTTTTCTTCTCGAAATCAAAATCTGCGGGAGTCAGTGCCAGCAGTTCGCCTTCCCGGATGCCGCACCAGTACAGGATTTCAAACGCATAATACAGCATGGGCTTGTCCATCATGGCGTCGATGAATTTCAGATATTCCTCCTTCGTCCAGAACAGCATTTCCTTCGTGGATTCGCTTCCCATATTTCCCGCTTTCTGCGCCGGGTTGATCTGCAAACCGTAGTATTTGATCGCGTGATTGAAGATGCAGCTGAGCTGGGTGTGGACATTTTTCAGA
>JAFQWY010000122.1 GCA_017407225.1 Clostridia bacterium
AGCGATATTCGCGTCATATACCATCAGTCTGGGCTGACCGTTGGAGTAAACGTCGAAGTTGAAGAAGGGTTCGGTAGTGGTCACATAGGAACCGGAGATGGAACCTGCGCGGTCCGCATAGTTGGTGGGAAGGCTGACAACTGCGTCAAAGGTCAGAGGCATATCAGCGATCACGTTGGGGAGGGTGATGTGGTTCTTGAGCTGGGGAATCAGACGATTTACTGCATCAGCAGATACAGCAGTTGTTCCGATCACGGTCATGGTGAAGACCATAGCGATCAGAACAAGAAGGGATACGAGTCTCTTTTGCATGTTTGTGCTCCTTTAAAATTTAATAATTCTGTGTGGAAATCATGATAAAATGTGTGTATTTGGGAAGCATTTTTAATACACAACAATTACCTTTTCAGCATTATAACACAGGAACTCTTCCATGTCAATACCTGTGCTTAAAAAGTGATCTGATTTAACGTGATTTAATTGCATTATATGCTTACAAAAAAGTACACAGTTTCCCTTCCGCCGCAGGAGGTTCTTTGGGCAATATCCTCGTAACCTCCGCTTCAGGATCGGCGGGATTCTGTCACATGGATTCTATGAGTTCTTTCAGTTTCGCGGCAATCAGAGCGTGGCCTTCGTCATTGAAATGCAGTCCGTCCATTGTGTACTTTTCAAACTGTTCGGGAATATGCGGATCCACACCAAGGTCATGATACAGATCAAGCACCTTGATATCAAACTGCCCGGCGGTTTCCAGAATCACATCGGCGTATGCTTCCAGCGGTTTACCGGGCACACGCTTTGCGGCATGTACGGACGGGAACAAATCGTCCACCTCATGACGGAGAAAAGAACGGGCGGGAGTCAGGAAAATAATGGGTTTGTCCCCGTAGATTTCGCGAAGGTAATTCATCAGATAATACACACCGCCGCAATAGGTAGCGGGTGTCGTATCACCGGCTTCTCCGAAGGGGGCGTCTCCGTGAATATAATCGTTCACGCCGCCGTATACGATGACCATATCGGCACTGGTATCCATATCGTATGCGCGGCCGCAGAAGCAAAGATCGTACCAGGGCTTGGCACTGGGGAGTGTCTGATGCGCCAATCGGCTGCCGTTAACGCTGTAATTATTGATTTTGGAAATTCCAAGCATTTTTGCGATGCGGTTATCATAGCGGCAGTTCTGAAGATCGGAAACGCCGACTCCGAAGGTAATGCTGTCGCCTAAAAAATTTACGGTAAATCCTTTGATATTCATATTGGACCCCTCCTGATATTATGCACCAATGATACCATAAACAGCGCCAAATATCAAGTCTGCAGGTATATTTTCGCGGAACAGTTGTCTCTTTGCTGCAGATCGGGGGAATCCGTTATGCGGCACCGTGAAATCGATGTCCCATATGACTCCCCTTTATTCCGGCACACAAAAATCGGGACTTCCTGTTCACGGAAATCCCGATCTTTTTTTCAGGACAATCGCCTGTTATAATGCGGTCAACTGTCGGTTCTGTTATTCTGCCGCTGTCAGTTGATCTTGCGGAATACAGCTTTCACAGTGGTGTCTTCAGCCGCACCTCTTACAGTCCAGCGGCTTACAGCACCTACGCTGACTCCGTTGACAAGCACATCCGCGATTTCATATCCTTCACCGGCAGTGATGCGGAAGGTACGGTTTGCACCGTATGCAATCAGCAGATCTCCTGCGGGAGTGATGGAACCGCCCTCCCCGGCAGAGGCTGTCAGCCTGAACAGCTTCGGCATGATTATATCGCCGTTCTTGTTCTTCACAACGGATGCGCTGACACTCACATCGTCATTGGGCATTACGAAGGAATATCTGCCGCCGCCCAGCTTAGTCACAGGAACTTCCTTTCCTTCGCTGTTGGTGACCGTGATGGATTCAAAGACATATCCCTTGTCGGGAGTTACCGTAACGGTTACGGTTTTCCCTTCTTCCGCTCCGGTCACATCCGCTTCCACCTTTGCGTTTTTGGGCTGGATCAGTCTGATATCCTTTACGGGATCTTCCTTGAAGGATACGGTAATCTGCACGGGACCGTCGGGCATGGTAAAGGTATGCGTGCCGTCGCCGTTGTCGGTTGTTTCAACGGGCTTGCCGTCGGCACCGGTTACGGTGATTTCGCCGGGCAGATACCCTTCATCGGGAGTGAGCTTGACTGTGACGGGATCTCCGGGAACTGCCAGTTCGTCGGATACCTCCGCAGTACCGCCGACAACATCATCGGGAAGCTGAACCGGGTATTTGTCAGTACCGACATAAACCGCTTCGGACAGAACCGCTTCGTCCGTTCCGGTCTTTACAGCCACTCTGTACCAGCCGACCGGAAGTTTATCAAATACGGTATCCTTGCCGGACTCGATCTTCACCCACACAGCATCGGTGAGATCCGCATCAGCTGTGTTGTCCGATACGGGAATCAGCGCTGCGCTGTAGTCCGCTGTGTATCTGTTTTCGGCAGGTACACTTGCTTCGGGATCGTAGCTGCCTCCGGTAACGGAATCCGCTGCAAGAGTTACGGAACCGGTCGCCGTCTTTTCGGATTCGGTATTGACTGCGCTCAGTGCATCTTCTGCAATCGCAATGGGCTTTTCAACAGTGACGGTTTCTTCCAGGCTTTCACCCAGAGCATCGGTCACGCGGATCACATACGCACCCGCATATTCCGCAGTATACTCGTAAGTGATTCCGGTTCTGCCCTTGATGTCTTCGGGAGTCCAGCCGTTGATCGTCAGGGATTCCAGTCCCTGGGACATGGATGCGGAAATCACAATCGTTCCATTGCTTTCCACACATTCCAATGCCAGATCGGAAGGAATAACGGTCCTGATCACTACAACATCAACTTCCACCGCACTGTCGGGCATCACGAAGGTATATTTACCCTCTCCGATATCGGTAACGGGAATTTCCGTATTATCCCTGTCGGTTACGGTAATCTTGTAGAATTCATATCCTTCATCGGGCGTTACGGTAACGGTGATTGTATCGCCTTCCCGTGCTGTTTCGGCATCAGCGGAAACCGTGACATTATCGCTTTCGTTCACTGTGATCTTCTTGCAGGGATCTTCCGTGAACGAAGCACTGATCACGACGGAACCTTCCGGCATGATAAAGGAGTATGTGCCGTCGCCGTTGTCAGTCACCTCAACAGGTTCGCCGTCGGGACCGACTGCAGTCACTTCACCGGGCAGCCAGCCTTCGTCGGGAGTGAGTGTTACCGTCACAGTCGTACCGGGTTCTGCCAGAGTGTTTTCAACGGAAGCGGTACCGCCGGGGATCTCATCGGGAAGCTGAACCATATACAGTTCCGCACCCACATAAACCGCTTCGGTGAGAACTGCCTCATCCGCTTCGGTCTTCACGGCAATTCTGTACCAGCCGGTGCCCAGTCCGTTAAATCCGGTATCCTTGCCGGCTTCCACATTCACCCACTGTGCATCGGTGAGATCCGCTTCTGCGGCTTCATCCGCAACGGGAATCAGAGCTGCCAGGTAGCTTGCCGCGTACTTGTTTTCTGCAGGTGTGCTTGCTGCAGGATCGTAGCTGCCTCCGGTGAGGGAATCCGCTGCCAGGGTTACGGAACCGGTCTTAGCCGTTTCGGATTCGGTATTGACCGCCGTAACAGCATTTTCTGCAATCACGATGGATTTATCGGTTACGGAAACGGTTACTGTTTTGATTTCATCCTCGCTGTCGGTGACAGAAATGATATACTCACCGGCATATTCTGCGGTATACTCGCAGGTGAATACGGTTTTACCTTCAAAGTCCTCCGCAGGAGTCCAGCCGTTTACGGTGAGAGTCTTCAGGCCGTTCTGAGCGGATACCATGATTCTGATCACGCCGTCGGTTTCGGAAGCGGTCAGGGTCAGAGCCCCGGTCACAACATCCTGATTTCCGCCGATGACAACGCCGGTATTCAGTCCGCCGAGGGACGCGCTTACCATACCGTTGGATTCATCGGTAATGCCCGCGATCATACCGTCATCACCCAGCACTGCCTGACCGGAAATGTTCAGGACCTCCCAGTGGATGCGGTATGCCATGGAACTTTCGGGATTGATGGTGAGCATTCTTTCACCGGACTTCAATGCCATGGTGAGGATCGCGCCGTTGTGTTCCCCGGTGAGAGTTTCCACAGGCTCACCGTCCGCGAGGATTACCGCTCTGAGATTGTCCGCACCCAGCAGCTCATTGGCAAGAGTCAATGTGATTTCACGGCTCTTTGTGCCGACAAAATTCTCTGCCTGAACGGTAATGGTCTGATATGCAGCGGAAGAATCCAGCGCAATTTCCACGCGGAAACGTCCGTTTTCATCCGCCGTACCGGTTACGGAGCTGTCACCAGCAGCAACGGTTACTTCCGCTTCGGGATCGGTAATGCCGCTGACGGTTGCGGAATCGGTGTAGAATCCGCCGTCGGAGGGGGATGCCAGCATCAGAACGGGCTCGGCTGCACGGACGGCAAAGGCATACATGGATTCAAATCCGTCGCCCTGCGCGTTTTCACCGCGGAGCGTGATTTTGTGTCCGCCGTCTGCCAGATCCTGCAGAGCAATGGATCCGCCGTCGGTTTCCGTCCATTCACCGCCGTCAACACGGTATCTGCAGTTTGCAAGTGCCTGATCGGCATTCACGGAAATCACAGCATCGGCAGTACCGACGGTATCCATTCCGGAATGGGATACTGCGCCATCCGCTTTCAGGATTACTTCGGGCTTCTTTGATTCGGTCATGGCAACGGAACCGGTCATGACTTCATCGGAAGGCAGGTATGCGCCTTCTTCTCCGCCGATCTGCCGGTAAGTCCGTACGCCGACGGTATATACCTTGCCGGCTTCGAGACCGTAGACCAGATCGCCGCCTTCAAACTGTACGTCATCTTCGGAATCCGCGGATTCGTCATAATCGGGAACCGATACTTCGTACCGTCCGCCTACGGTAAGAACGTCGGAATCCTTATCCATGGGCATATCACTGAAAATGGTGGGATCGCCGTTTTCGTCATAAACGGTAACGAGATATCCGTCGAAGTCTCCGTCAGGAGCGGTCACAGCCACATCAATGGTGTAGTCGCCGCCAAGATCAGCAGATGCGGAAACGGGAGCTTCGGGAGCATTGGGGTTGACATAGACGAAATCTTCCTGTTCCGCTATGGGATTTGCGGATTCATCATCCGTCTTCCCCAGTGCACGGATGGTATAAGTGCCGGAGGGCATGAGTTCGGGCCAGATCAGGTCCACAGTCTCAGCCGCTTCCCCTTCGTAGAGAAGGTAGCTGAGTCCGTCGTCCCCGCTGGCATAAATCTTCAGCTCATCCAGCATACCGATGGATCCGGTTACAGATGCGGTATCGCCGTTTACGGTGACGGATTCGAGATCCGCGCGTCTGGGCATACCGAAAATCTGAACCGTGGATGCATTGGGAGTGGTCACGGAAAATTCCCTGCCGAAATATTCTTCCTCACTTACCGTAAAGGTAACGGATGCCTTGCCCGCTTCCCCTTCGGTTTCGGAAGGCGTATAGCGGAAGTAAGCGTTGGCATTTTCGTTTTCCGGTGCTGCAGTATCGGTGCCCTGCATCCATACCAGCGGATACATGGAACCGCCGCAGTTTACGGCAAATGCATTGCGTGCTTCCGCCTCCGTTGCGGCTGCATACTGAACGGAAATCATCGCGTCTTCCTGCCCTGCCGCGGAGGCATTCAGCGTAAAGGTATGTGCGCTGCGCGATTCGTTGGGTATGATTTCGGTTTCACTCAGTCCTTCGGGGGATGCATAAACGACCATATAGAGCGTGGACGAATTGCCTGCATCCTGATATACGGGCACACTGAACAGCGCGAGAGGAGCAACGGTCGGTTCGGGCGCATCGTACTTGCCGAATGCGAATTCAACATTGTCATCGCCCCAGTAGTAGGTGATGCCGGCGTCCACATTCATCACATGAACCGCACCCCACAGCCGTTCGGGATTTACGCCCAGGTCAACACTGGCGAGTTTCATTCCGGGAATGAAGGGAACCCAGTCCGGCACCTGAATACCGGCTTTGGCGAAGCCTTCCCAGAAATAATAGGTCTCGCCGTATTCGTCCTCCATCTGTTCCAGCAGCATGGAGCCGAAACCGGTCAGAATATCGAGAACATTCAGTTCAATCGATGCATTGAACCGGATCTTCGGGTACCAGTAGATCGAGGCGCCCAGATGCTTCAGCACATCAATGCTGACAGCACCCAGATTCAGACCGATGTTATTGACAGCCACGGAGAATCCGCGTGCGGACATTGCAAGCTCCGTGGTGGCGGACAGAACGGAGAACAGCGCGAACTGACCCTTGAACAGAATCGTCAGAGGGGGCAGAACGGATGCTGTGAAGATGGTGTTGTAGATATCCTTGACACCGCCGCCGAGACCGCGGATCCAGAACACGCCGAATCCGTCCACATTGATACCGGGAGTGAAACCGCCCATGAAGAAGGTGATTTCATCGGGAACGGGAATGGAATTGTAGCTCTTGAGTCCGAGGGAACCTTCCATCTCCATGACAACGAAGTCCGCAGACCCTTCCACTCTCATCGCCCATTCCTCGCCCATGATGCGGATATTCAGGGATCCTGCCAGCGCGGGCATACCTGAGGTATAGGAAGGAACCTCAATATCCACCGACGCATTGACGCCGATGAAGCCGCCGCCGAAGAGAATGTCGTGCAGTGCGATGGCGAAGGAACCGCCGGAGGAATCCATCATTTTTTTGATTTCCTCACGGTTGCGCTCGTTCACATCGCGGATCTGCTCCGCCACATAGGGTCGGCCTGCAAGACGGTTCTGTTCCTGATGATAAGCGAATTTTGCTTCTTCCGCCTTGTCATGAACATAGGTGTTGGGAACCAGGAAATCCGGGCTGACTTCCGCGCCGAATGCAACCACATACCTGGACGGAGAATCGTCTCCGATGGAGCTGCCGTCGAGATCGTAGTACATCCGTCCGAATTCGGCATACCGGAATTCCATCACCATGCCGGCCAGTGTCTGTGCACCGGATGCGGCACCGGGCCAGCAGAGCATGATTGCGTCCTTGTTGGCTTCGCTGTTTTCCACGTTGCCGTCAAGGTGCGTACCCATCTTATTGTACTTGCCCAGAATGGTGGTGTTGGTGATGGCGGAAAGAGCGCAGACGCCGTCCCACACCCTGGAGCGTGCACCGGTGGTATAGACTTCGCCGTCAATGTCGACCAGAATTTCCTGATCGGGCGTATTGGCTCCGTCCACGGTGATTTCCAGCGTACCGTTGTCAACATCGAGACAGTTGCTGATATTGATGGAGTCGCCTCCGTCCACAGCGATTGCCTTGGCACCTACAATGGTCTGTCCCTGATAGGTCAGGCTGAAGCTGCCGCGGAATTCCATGAGGTTGCTGTCCATGGAATCTGTGCCGTTATAGAAGGATGTGTACCCTGCCTCGTCAGCAAACGCCCGGAGACGGTACATATTGGTGTTGTCGGCATCTGCATTGTAGCCCGGGTTATATTCGATGACCACAACGCCGAATGCCTGATTCTTGAACGCAGGACTGTCGCCGGCAACAAAGCGGAGAGCATCCCCCGTTGCATCGATCTTCGTGGTGTCGGCCCAGTCGAAGATCACCTGCCAGGTTCCTTCGGTCAGTTCCTGATCCACCACCACTTCGATGGTGTTTTCATTGGTGTCCACGAATACCTTTTCATCGGGAACGATGATATCGGCTCTGCCGTCCATGGGGCGGAGAACTACATTGTAGTCTTCCTTCTGACGGAGAAGCACGAAATTGGTACCGGTGATGTTCAGGCTTCTGGTGCCGGTCACGAACACCGCTTCGGGCGTCATTCCGGTAAAGGAAAGTGCGGTGCCGGTTCCGCCGGGACAGAGAATATAGGCGTCTCTCTCACCCAGCACTTTTTCTTCCAGCAGATGAATCTCCCCTTCGATTCCGGAAAGATCGAAGCAGCGCACTCCGATTTTGCGGTACTGTGTGGAAGACGCGGGAATTGCCGCGAAAGGAACGGAAACCGTTCTTTCTTCGCCGGGAATCAGGTCGATCACCTGAAGATAGTAGGGATCGGCGTAAGTTGCATCGGAATTCTGCCTGTCTTCCGTATCGTAGGATACCAGACCTTCTTCCGGATAGAAAGCCACCGCCATATGCTCGATTTCTTTATCGGAAATATTGGTCACCCGGACGTTCATGACGAAGGTGCCGATGTCCCCGGCCTGTACCAGTGCATCGTATCCGGTGCCGTCCTCGCTCACGGTCAGTGCCGCAGGCATTTCAAAGTTCAGTGCAACGCTGTCGGCCACATCGACGGCGGCATTGGAATATACGCCGTAATAGGTGCCGATTGCTGTTCCCTGACCGCCGGACACGGCAGTACCCATATCGTAATACATGGCAAAAGCACTGTCCGCAGTCAGATAGTCATTGAGGGGATTGGTGAAATACAGTTCTTCGTCCGGCGCATAGTCGAACACCGTGGATGCCAGATTGTTCCAGTGGCCGAAAGCGATTTCGTCGGGCTGGATATACCGGTCCGCTACGGTTGCGTTGACAATGTACGCCATCACGGAGGGAGCGTACTCATCGTCGTAGGCGAAGAAGGAGCTGCTGTATGCACCGCCGGGAAGAATCTGTTCGGATTCCACCGTGGTATAGGAGCCGTCAGCCTGAGTCAGCTCATAAACGGCGTAGTCCTGATACCCCAGAGCGGTATCCATCAGAACCCGGGCCTGAATATCGGCTTCTTCACCGGTATTCTTTACCTGATAGGTGATGTAAGCCATGCCGTGCTGGTTTGCGGTCGTATCCAGCAGGGTGATGGTCTGTGTGAATTCCAGATCCTCCACGGACCAGACCGCAGTGATGCTTGTGTCATCCGCAGTCACGGTCACATCGGAGCTGTCCACACCGAGGAAGCCGTATTCCCGTCCGAAGATGTAGTCCCTGCTCGTTCCGTTTCTCTCAACACGGAATGAAGTGTAGGAAGTATCGAAATCTTCATCGGGATACAGAAGGAATTTATTGTCATCGGATTTTTTCAGCTTGTTTCCTTCGAGGGTATCGATGAGAAAACCGCCGTTCTCTTTGGAAACCCGTACGGAGAGAAATCCGTCGTCAATTTCCACATATCCCGGGTCGCTGACTTCAGCCGCCACGATTTCCATGGGAACCAGTCCCAGAACCATGACAAGCGTCAGAGTCAGAGACAGCAGGCGTTTGAATCCTTTCATGAATGAATCTCCTTTTCCCCGTCCTCCGCTGCGGATTGACAGTGAAGGACGGATACAGAGTTTGGATCTTTACTTGATATAGATGATGAACCGGTAGATGTCACGGCTCTGGGAGGAAACGCAGACAGTATAATAACCCTTTTCCCCCGCAAACGGAAGAACCGCTTTTCCGTCGGTCATTTTCAGCCGTGCGGCGCCGATTTTCATCTGTGCTTCGGTTTTGATACCGGTCTTGTAGGTAACCTTGTAAGGTTCGTTCTGAAGATTTACGCTGAGCAGAAGTTCCGCATCGTTTTCCGCAATCCAGATGCTGCCCCGTTCCACGATCACGCCGTCAAGGGTAATTTCGGGAGAGGTGCCGTCATAGATTCTCAGAATACCTTCGACATCCGCAGTATTGGCGGATTCATCCACAGCGATATACTTCACCACGGAAGTGCCCGCACCATCGGGAGCTTTGTATTCCAGCCTGAGAATCACGCTGCCTTCGCGGTCATCCGCCGTGATGGCATTGTCGCGGAGAAGTGCTTCCACCTCAGCCGCATCCGTATTCAGGAGGGATACATGTACCGTATACTGCTTCAGATCGATCATGGGAGGCGTGAGATCGGGGAAGAAGATTTCCGGGAACACGCCGCTTGCGGTATTGCCGTAGATATCCTTCGCCATGATCACACCGCCGCTTCCCGCACCGACCGTCATCTTCGTCCATTCGTCAGCGGCTGCGGGAACGATTTTGCCGTCAAAGTGGATGTCCGCATCCCGGGAAACCTTTACATAGAAGGTATCGCCTGCGGTTACACTGCCCAGATCAGCGGGAATTTCCGCCTCCCCTGCACCGTCCGCACTCAGGCTGTACCGCATCACGATGGGATCGGTAACAAGTGCGGTCAGGGTTACTTTTTCCACAGTGGTGTTGCCTGCCATGTCGGTGAAGGTGTAGGTATAGGTGCCGTTTTCTTTCAGCGTGCGCCTGAATTCGGTGCCGACGCCGTTTCCTTCACGGAAGCTTACCTTTTCATCTGCACTCAGGGTAATCACCGCGGACTTTGCGTCATCTCCGACTTCGGGTGCGCCGACCGTAATCACGGGAGCATCCCGGTCGATGCCTGAAACTGCATTCAGCGTCACCGTATCCGTCCACTGACCGTTCACGCCCTTGAAGATCATCTTCAGCTCGGGCGCATTGCCGGTGTAGCGGATCGATGCACGGGTACCGGCAATCAGCACGGTCACATGCTCATTGACCTCACTCACCTGCACATCCGCCATTTCCTTGCTGAAGTCCACATAGGCAAACACATCGGTATTGGTGGGCTTTCCTGCATTGCGGGACCATGTCACCTTCACCACAGCAGGCACCTCGTTGTCAACGTCATTGACTTCGATCACCATGCTGCCGGTGATGGCGGTATTATTGTAAACAAAACTGTAGGATACCGTGTAGCTGCCGTTTTTGTCAACCGAAACGTTGTCGGAAGGATTCTCAAGATTCGTACCGTCCAGTGCGGTAATCAACATATCCCTGCCGCCGTCCGGTGCAATCAGCCGGATCTCAACGGATACGGTGCCGTCCATGTTTTCCACAATGGTCTTTGTGTAGGAGGGAACGGGGTTTTCGCTGAGGCTGCTGATATCCATGGGAATGACGACGGTATTGTTCTTTTCATCCACCACATAAACGGTGAACTGCGCAGCCGCGGTCACATCCAGAATGGCACCGGAGAGAGTCACGCCGCTGACGGTATCGCTTGCACCGCCGGCATAAGTTACATCACCCTCGGGGTACAGACCTTCCCTGATGAAGATTCTGGTTTTGCTGTTGTCCTGAACTTCCACCTGGAAACGGATCCGGTTCGCCCAGCCGACAGCGGAAATCATAGCCGCAGCATCGGTATACGCGGTATGGGATTCGTCCTTGGGAGTCAGGTTGGGGTTGATGGGCTCGATAACGCCGTTGCTCATCCTGTCGGAAAGATCCTCAGAGATATAGTACAGATCCAGCTGCTGGGTCTTTCCGTCGCGGATCGCATAGGGTGTGATCTGCACGCTGGGTGTACGGGTATCGCCGGGTTTCGCGGGAATTACGGGAGTTTCTTCTTCGGGATAGAGATCTTCGATTTCGGGAGCGGTGTATTCTTTCAGCTGAACAAGGCAGGTTACGGTGAAATCGCCGTAGCGGACGTAATTGCCGTTTTCGTCCAGCTCATTCGTGCAGACATCGCGGAAGGTGTAGACCGCATATCCCTCCTCATTGAGCGTAAGGGTAGGATCGTCCCATTTGAAGGTGTACTCGGGTCTTTCGCCGGTAAGAGGATCAATCAGATCCCACAGACCGCCGGAATCCTCGAGATACACGGAAACGTCGCCGCCGTTGTAGTTGTCAACATACGGAATCATGACATAGAGCGGGTAATTGTTTTCGTCACGAACAATGTTACCGTTTTTGTCATACAGGTAGTCGTCGCCCTCTTTATACTTTACTTCCAGTCCCCATACCGCTTCGGGAATCGCCGCGGAGACATTCGTGATGTAAACATAATATTCAACGTTCGTGGTGTAGTCGCCGTCCGGACCTGCGGAATTCCAGAAGAGATGCAGACGTTCCGGTTCCGTGATTCTCAGCTGAACGGTTTTGCCCTTTTCAATATAATAACCCTCCAGCAGTTCTCCGCTGATTAACTCAGTAGAATTATTCAGCCAGCTTACCATACAAGTCTCATCCGCAAAATCTTCGGGAACGGTAATTGTTGCGATAATCGGCCTGCTGGTTGCTTCCGTACTGCTCAGCTCGATAATGGGAGCTGCCGACGCAAAGGTAATCGGCACCTCATAGGAATTGCCCCATGCATCGGAAACCGTATAGGTATAGGTACCGGGGGATTCGATCCCGAAGACAACCTGATTATTATTGAATACGGCACTGTCATCCAGGCGCACACCCGCATACCACGATAAACCGTAATAATGAACCTCATGATCATATTCATCCAGGTAATGGTTTCCGAAGCTTTCCTCCACGCGATACGGCCTGCAGCTTCTGTATTCCAGCTGATTCACAGACACCGTATCGGAAACGAGGTATTCACCGGTATTGCTGTCGTACATTCTGACATACGCCTGACTGATGCGGGCCGGTGTACCCACCTTACTTTCGTCATCCGTGATGTGATGGTAGAAATCAATATAGAGTGTTCCGGAGCTGCTCAGATACGCATCGCCGGCACCGATGCTTGTGCATGCGGCATCGTTGAACGGCTTCTCTGCGATCAGGCTGCCGTTTTCGTCCAGATATACCACGAAGCTCTTTGACGTATCAATATACTGGGAATTGATAATCTCTGCCTCCAGGGTCATTCCGGAATATTCCACTTTGTTGTTATATCGGCTTACCTGAAGATTGTTCCGGAAATACGCGCTCTTGCCTACCATATTGTACTGCGGAGCAACGCTGCCTTCGGTGGGATCGTAGTAATTCCCGCTGTTCTTCAGCTGGGGGAATACCAGAACGGTAGCACCGCTTTCGTCGATCACCATAAATGCACCGGATGCGGTGTCGGCGCTGTACTTATCGGAAACGATGCCGGAGGATCCTTTCATGGTACCGTAGTTTTCGTCGTTGTCCAGACGAATCACAGTATCCGCTCCGGTTTCCGTCACGAAGTATCTGGAGGTGTAGTTGAAATATCCGTCCAGATCGGAGGTATCCGCAATCAGGCTGCCGTTGGAGTCGTAGAAACCGCCTCCGGAGGCAACTGCGTATTTTCCGCCGTCCGGCAGACCCAGATCCGCGTAATAGCCGTTTTCCATAGCTCTTACCGCTTCATAACGGCTGTATTCATAGTCCGTCAGCACTTCCGCGGTATTCTCGAACATTCCGGTTTCTTCATTATATACACTGGATGCCGGGGACTCGACTGCCTTGAAGCTGTTCTTGTCCAGCCACAGGTATCCGACGATATCGCTGCCGGAGAACACGTTGGCAAGGCTTGCATCCGCCTGAACGATGTTGATAGGTTCGCCGTACTCCGCAGGTTCGCTGAGGGATTCCTTCACATCGAGGGTCAGACCTGCGCTGGGAGCGGAAGAAGTGACATAGATCTTCAGCTCATAGACGGGAGACACATTGCCGTTTTCCATCACAATCTGATAGCGGACAGTGTTTTCGCCGTCCTGCAGTTTCAGATCCCCGGTCATGTCATAGAAGCCGTCCGTCTTTGCGGGTTCGGCAATCATGAGATTGTTTGCGCTGCTTTCGGACCAGTTGTAATGCTCGGAGGCATTCTTACTGTCGTATGCCCAGCTCCAGCCTTCGTTTCCGGTCACCTTCCAGCCGTCCTCACGGGATGCATGAACCGCAGGATTCCAGATATAAAGTCCTTCCGCCTTACCTGCGGTCAGACCGTTCACTGTTTTTACCGCTTCCCCGTCAAAACCGATGGTGAAACCGAAATTGTACAGACCGGAGGTTTCCGCAGAGTAGTTTCCGGTGCGTACAGATTCCTTCTGTCCCGCAAGGCTGATGGTCAGTTCCTCAAGATTTTCATCATGAGCCACCGTCTTTTCGATGACATAAAGGGATTGGTCTTCAGCATACTGATCACCGCTGACATGGGTCAGAACCGGTCTGCCGTTTTCGTCAAGCTTGATATAGCTTGGTGCCTCATCCGCATATCCGAGAGTGGAGCCGGGAGTGATGTAGTATCCCGTCACCTGTGCGGACTGCGGCTTTTCGTTATCCACCGCAAGAACATCGCCGCAGACATATTCCCAGCTCAGTCCTGCACTGTGGGCGCAGGTCACGGTGATTTCGTAAACACCGGTTTCGTATTCCGCTGCCGGGATCCGGAAGCTCTGCTGCATTGCGTACAGGGGAGAGGTCATCATCACATCCCCGGTATCCCTGTTCCGTACGGTGACGAAGCTGTTTGCGGGATCCAGCTGTGCATCCACTGCGTCATTGTTCAAATCAGCCGCGTTCGCTTTGAACATGGTTTCCAGCGTCACGGTGAAATTCCGGTTTTCAAGGGTGCGGCTGTACAGCGTGCCGGTGTCGGGCATTTCCGTTACGGAAGCTTCCCAGACTTTCGCTGTGCCGTCGGGAACGTGCATGAAGGACACGCTGCCCTCGATGCCGCTGTAGGTTGCCGTCATGGGATCATCGGCGGCAATCATGCCGTTCACGATATCCCTGCCGGGCTGAACGGTAAGATCGTAGCAGGCGGATTCAAACGCCATATTGACTTCGCCGTACCAGTAATCCAGTACGGTTCCGAGAGAAATCTGCTGTCCTTCGGCGCAGGTATCCCCAAGACCGGCCGTATAGGTATTGTCAGAATTCAGAATCTGCTCCGTCACGTTCTGCGTACCGCCGTCGGAGTTCAGAACAGCATACGCTGTTTTTCCGGAGTTCAAAAAGTCTCTGATTTCTGCCGGTGCATCCTTGTATACATAGCCATCCCCGAAAGTCACTCTCACACGGGTGTAGGTTTTCAGTTCCTGATCTCCCATCCGGCTGACGAGGGGAGTTACCAGCACTTCATGTGCCGTAAGATGCTCCTCTCCATTGGTTTTCAGCACAAAGGTGGAGGCGGCCTTTTCCGCGTAGATCTGCTGGGATGCTGATACGATGGAGCTCACATTCCCCGCGGCATCCTTCGCATAAACCCACAGAACCGCGGTCGCGTTTTCCCCGGAAATCACCTTTGCGGCGTTTTCGGGAAGTGTCCACTGTGCGTTTTCCTCAGCGGAAACACGGCCCGCATGAGTCCATCCGGTGTTGTAATCGGGTTTGGTTTCGCTCCACTGGAAATAGGAGTCAACGGTTCTGTTCTTCTCGTAAGTTGTCCAGGAACCGGTGATTTTCACACCGTCCGCACTGTAGGTTACATCCAGTTCGGGAGAAGTCACAGCGGGAGCGGCTGTATCGATGATGTATCCGTCCGCTGCGATGCTGCCTTCCGCACGGTTGCCAGCCCAGTCGGGGAGGGAGTACACCGCGGACAGTCCGTAGATATTCACGGATTTGCTGCCCGTCAGATCCAGATGGATATATCTCACACCGCTGTACAGATCAATATCGGTCATGACCGGTACCGCTTCCCCATCCGCAGAGGCAGGCACGGTGCCGGTGTAAATGTATTTGTCAGCGGACGGCTTGTCGGGAGTGTCGGTCACTGCCATCCGGTAGGTAACGGGAGCGGGGGTGTCCAGCGCGATGCCGATTTTACCCGTCAGTCCGATCAGCCCGGACATACTGTCTTCCATGGTCAGTCTGATGGTGGGAGTCAGAACCGGCTTGCCGTTTCCGTCCTTCCAGCTGTACAGTTCCATGGATACTTCAGGAGCGTCCGTATCAAGGCGGATATTGTGGGCATTTGCGGGAAGTGCCGCAGGAACCCACTTGTTGCCGACCGTATCCGTAAAGGTGCCGCTCATGGACTTGATGTCGATTTTACTGTCCGAGTACGCGGGATCCGTTGTCATATCCCCGGATACCGTAAACGGGCCGTAGGTCATAAGCGTTGCGCTCTCGCCCATGCTGTTGGTCACTACGCTGATTCTGGGATTCTCCAGTGTAATATTCTCACCGTTCTGCATGACGTTCAGCGTAACAGATCCGGATGCGCTCTCCAGAATCTCACTGAACCGCACATTGAAGTACATCTGGTCACCGCTGCCCGCATAGAGCGCACTGAGATCGATATCCTGAGGCCACTGATCTTCGGGAAGTGCGGCAATATCGGTCACCATGCCGCCGGAAAGATATACTTTCTCCACGGTCGGCGGCTGATTGTCGACAATGATATTGAATTTTTCCAGATTCTGATTCGAGGGAACGGAAACCATGTTGCCGGCAAGGTCGGAGAGAGCATACATGCCTTCAATCTGAGTCAGGATGACCTCGCGGAGAGGATATCGGATGATCTCGGTATTGAGCAGGCGGTGCTCGTTCAGCTCAGTCATGCCCCATACATCAAAGGTATACACAGGTTCATCATTGCCGCTCTGATCAATGGAGAGGATCCGGTATCTTCCCGTATCCGGGAGTCTCTGATTCTCATCCAGCCTGTACACCAGTGTATCGCCTTCCACACCGGAGCAGACATAGGTCAGCTGACCTCCGCCCGAACCGGATTCTGCGAGCACGTAGGATACCTGCAGAGTGTATCTGCTGAGATCCGTGTCCCCGGCCGCGGTACGGAGCTGCTCGTCGTAACGGAGGTACAGCGTATTGAAGGTTCCGTCACAAGACGCTTCCACGAAAGACGGTTCCTCATTGTCGACCGGAACAACGGTCAGATTGAAAATCTCGCCCTTCACATAGAGTGCGTTTCCGAATGCGATTTCTTCTCCGGCTTTGGCTGCCGTACCGTAGAGTTCGGAATCGTAAGTATAGCAGTCTTCTCCGTCAATCAGACCGGCGCGGCCGCTGATGCTGATATCGCCTGTGGAAACGGAAGCACCCTTCTTGAATTCGCCTCCGATTCTCAGTTTGGTTTCATCGGAGAAAGAGGAGCTCTGATATTTGCTGCCGTACCATACTCCGGTTTCATTGCTTTTGTAGATGTGGGTATTGGAAATCAGCCAGTAGTCATCGTAGGACTGTGCCACGCCGTAGTCGTACTGACCGTGGGCATTTTTGTGTCCGTACAGATCCCTTGTGGCATCCTTATGGAATCGGTACGATGCTCCGATACTCATGGATGCCGTGTCCTGACTGACATCCCGAATCACCAGGTATTTGTTTTTCACCGTATCATATACAAAATCGTTGTATACGGGAGGCAGTGCGCCTGTCTCGACAGCCATCGCTGCCATCATTCCGGCGGATGCCAGCATGGGTATCAGCAATTTCGTCAATCGTTTTTTCATATGTTTCCTCCTGTGTGGATGGAATTATTCTTAATCATTTACACGTGTAGCGGATCGGCACAGTAAGACTGATTTTACAGGTACATTATAGCACACAGTTTCCCGAAAAACAACATGAATTTCAAAAAAATGGTTATTGTTGTAGCGGAGAACCGAAGTTTTTCTATGCCCGCCTCGTTCAATTCCTGTCTTCTGAAACTTATTGCAATATCCGCTTTCCTGTTCCGCAATATGGTTCACATGACAAAAAACCTCCTGAGGCAGTAAAAATTCTGCTTCGGGAGGCTTTCTGTGTTCGTTGGTATTTCAGCGGTTTGCGAGGATTGCGTCGATTTCCTTCAGTTCTTCTTCGGAGAGGTTCATGTTGTCCAGAGCCTTCACGTTTTCGATGACCTGTTCGGGTTTGGAAGCACCGATGAGCGCGGAGGTTACAACGGGCTTGCGCAGTGCCCATACCAGAGCCAGCTGTGCCAGAGTCTGACCGCGGCGTTCCGCAACGGTGTTAAGGGCACGGACGGTCTTCATGAGATTTTCGTTGATGTCGGATGCCCGGAGGAATCTGGGGTCATGGATGGCACGGGAGTCTTCCGGAATATCGTTCAGGTAACGGCCGGTGAGTCTGCCGCCCGCAAGAGGACCGAACGCCATGATGCCCACGCCTTCTTCCTCCAGAACATCGGTCAGACCGTGCTCAATGGAGCGGTTGAACATATTGTAGTTGGGCTGATGGATGAGCATATGCATGCCCATGTCCTTCATGCACCTGATGGCACGGCGCGCCTGATCGGGATTGTAGTTGGAGATGCCGGCGTACAGTGCCTTGCCGCTCTTGACAATATCGTACAATGCGCCCATGGTTTCTTCGATGGGAGTGCCGTCGTCGGGTCTGTGGTGGTAGAAAATGTCAACGTAGTCCAGGTTCATGCGCTTGAGGGACTGGTCGATGCTGGCGATGAGGTACTTTCTGGAGCCGTCGTTGCCGTAGGGTCCCTTCCACATATCGTAGCCTGCCTTGGTGGAGATCACCAGTTCGTCACGCCAGATATGCCAGTCGCGTCTCATGTGTTCGCCGAAGTTGCGTTCCGCTTCCCCGTAGGGCGGACCGTAGTTGTTGGCAAGGTCGAAGTGGGTGATGCCGTTGTCAAATGCGGTGCGGAGGATCTTCTGCTGGGTTCCGAAAGGCGTGATATCACCGAAGTTGTGCCAGAGACCGAGGGAGATTGCAGGGAGCTTGAGACCGCTTCTGCCGCATCTGCGGTAGGGCATTTTGCTGTAGCGGCTGTCCGCGGGCGTGTAAGGTACGTACTGTTCGTAGCTCATGTTGGTTCTCCTTGTATTTTGGTTTGATTCAATTTTATCACAGGACTCCCGTCAAGTCAAGCGCCGCAGGTACAGTGTACGGACGGTTTGGATGTTTTTGACGGAATCCCGGAAAAGTTCAGATGTTTTGAAGCCTGCCCGTGCTCTCTATAATGAAAAGAACACCGTGTGACGGAAATCACAGGTGTTCCTTGAGTCAGCGGTTCTTACCCGAGGCAGTCCGGTATCTGGCAGGGCTGTCACCGAAGTATTTTTCAAAGGTTGCGGTGAAGTTGCTGGTGTTGTTGTAGCCGCAGGCATGAGCGGTTTCCGCCACGGATGCACCGTCCAGGATCAGTCCCTGCTGCCGTCATCCCCGCTCATGGAGGAATAGCGGGCTATGTAGTTTTCCAGAATTCCCTTCATCTCCTCCGTCAGGCGGATCACCGTCATGTTTGCATTCTTGAAGAAGCTGACGGTTTCCTGCATTCCGGGGATTGTGTCAAGGATATTGTCATCGAAATTGATCACATACCGCTCATACTGCCCTTCCAGAAGTTCGGCGCGGTGCATCGTATAGCTGTTGTGAAGAATCACGGCAGGCGCATCCACTTCCGTGATTTCCAGATTGTTTTCCAGACGCAGCTTTCCCGAAATCAGAAAGAGCAGCTCATTATGGTTGTGGATATGGCAGGACGGCAGGCTGTAGCAGCAGGATGAATTGAAATAAACTGTCTGACCGTCGTTTTTGAAAATATCGGGCAGTGCCATAAAGCTCTCCTTTCGGACATACGCTGTGATTATTGATCAATTATATCACAGATTATCGAAAAAATCAAGAACAAACCCCGATCCCGGTTCCGGGACTCACATCCGGTAAAACAGCATATAGTTGGAGTTGTGGAAATTGTCGGCTCCGTTGTATGCGGTGCGGATCACCAGGGACAGCATGCCGTCTTCGTCAATGAATGTGGGATACTGGAATCCGATTTTTGAGGGATCATCGTTTTCGTAATTGAAGATATCTTTCACGAAACGGAAGTGTTCCAGATCGTCCGTTTCGAATTCGGACAGCACACAGCGCACGGAGAAGGACAGCTTTTTTGTCTCCAGCACCGGCGTCATCCGGTTGGTGATCATGCGGTATCCTCCGCCCTTCTTCGGGATCAGGCGGAACATGGAATTGGATACGGGAGCCTTGAGAATTCCCGCGAATTCCGGTGCCTTTTCCGGCTCTTCCGGATCAATCCTGAGCCGGAGAAGAGATCCGATCTTCCAGCGCATATAGCTGTACATTCCTCCGTCCGGTGCGATGACAATATTCCCCTCAATAGCATCCCCGCGGAAGCCCGATGCTTTCTTCCATTCCCCTTCAAAGGGCATGAAATCCGAACAGTACCAGTTTTCCGGGATCATCAGGTCGGCATCCGCATCAATGGAGAGAATCGCCGGGCAGTGGGTACTGCCGTTTTTCGTCCAGCATCCGTATTCGCAGGTGGTGTACAAGCGTCCGCTGTGCTGTATAAAATGCATGGGCGCGCGGTGCATCCCGCCGTACGGACACTGGTTGTTGGAGCCGTAGAACAGATTCACCGGAGATGACCATGTGGTTCCTCCGTCCTTTGAGCAGGCAATCTGCAGGTTTCCGTATTCCGTGGTCAGCCCCAGAATATACAGCACTCCCCGGTGATACAGCAGACTTCCCCAGTAGAAGGGGTACAGATCCGTCAGGTAGCGCCAGTTTTTCCCGTCATCATCGGAGTAAAACAGCACGGTCAGATTCTGAGCCATGCGGTTTCCGTACAGATCCATCCCCGCGATCAGCCGGCCGTTCTCCACCCGTGCCAGAGAAGGACTGCACAGATATCGTCCGCTGAACTCATACTGGGTGTCCTCGGGATGGAGATAGTTGATCACAGCCGCGCCGTCCGGCACCGGTGCCGTGCGGAACAGCCGAGTGCAGCTTCGTCTTCCGTTTTCCGCTTCTACGAAGAATTCGTATTCGGTACCGTTCTCCAGACCGCCGATATCCGCAGTCGGAGCTGTGAGAGTCAGTGCGTTTTTCTCTTCCGATCCGCGGAGCCCGTAATGCAGGGTATGCGTACCGTCACAGCTGCTGTCCAGCCACTCGAAGGCAAATCCGTCTTCACGGGGAGCCAGACGGCAGATGTACGGTCCGCCGTAACGGTCTCCTGCGGTGGGCGGATAATAAGGTCTGTGATGAATCCGTGTGCTTCCTCTCATACTTTCCTCCGTTATAATGATCATTCCGATTTCTGAATCTATTATACCACACACTTTTCACGGGATCAAGAAAATAACGCCTCCGCCCCGGCATAAATACTTGTATCACGCAGAAATTCATGCTATAATGAGGACAGACATCTCTGAAATCATATCACAGGAGGAAAAACATGAGCGAACTTCGTGTATTTTCATTCAACATCTGGACGGACGGACGTGCCGACGGCGGTGCATCCACCGGTCAGCCCCGCTGCTTCGCCGTACGCCGCGAGATCATCAAGGAAAAGCTGCCGGCATACACCCCTGACATCATCGGATTCCAGGAAACCATGCCCGCACAGCGGCAGTGGTTCATCGACAATTTCCCGGATTATCAGGTGTGCGGTCTGGGCCGCGACCGTGATCTGCTGGGCGAGAGCAACGTCATCATGTTCAGAAAGGACAGGTTCGACCTGCTGGATCTGAATATGTTCTGGCTGTCCGATACCCCCGGCATCCCCGGCTCCCGCTTCCTCACCGACCAGTCCGGCTGCCCCAGAATCTGCGTTGCCGCTACCCTGCGCTGCCGTGAAACCGGCAAGGTATTCCGTCACTACAACACGCACCTGGACCATGTGGGACCGATCGCACAGGCACAGGGCATCACCGTGATCCTGAACCGGATGGCGGAAGACTACAAAAAGTGGCCCATGCCCGTGATTCTCACCGGCGACATGAACGCTACCCCCGACAGCCCCGTGATCAAGACCATCCTCGGCTTCACCGGTGCGGGGGAAAAGCTGGCTGATATGACCGAACCTGCCGGCTTCACCTTCCACAACAACCAGCCCGAAAAGACTCAGATCAAGATCGACTATGTCTTCTCCAACCTCCCCTATGCGGGTGATGTATGTGCGCTGAAGATGACCGACGAAGTCAACGGCATCACCGTATCCGACCACTACCCGGTTGGCGCGGTTCTTGAGCTCTGATTCTCTCCGCCCTCTCACGCATAAACAGCCAGGAACATGGAATCCCGCCGATCCGTGTTCCTGGTTTTCTTTCTCCTTGAGGGGGATTTCCGGAATATTTCTGTTTTTTTCATAAAAACCTTTGGATTATTTCCCGGAATGTGATATAATATTGCCATAATTTCACTGTTTCCATTCAGACAGAATCAGGAGGTCTCTTTATGATCTGGGATCGGGAACGATACATCGCACACGCACTGTTTGAAGATACCGGACGGGAAATGTTCTGCGAACTGTTCGGCCCTCTGCACGCACTGGAAGCGGAATGGCGGCTCCAGGGTGCATCCGAAGAGGAAATCGCCATGACCGCCTTCGACTGGGATTATGTTCCCGTCGTGGGACTGGCCGGGACCTCCGGAGCCGTCACGGGAATCCGTCCGCAGATTCTTGAGGACACACCGGAAACAAGACTTGCCATTGACCACATGGGACGTCACACCAGACTGATCAAGAAAAGCGCCACCATTGCCCTGCCCATGGATCATCCCGTCAGCACGCCCGACGACTGGGAACGCGTGAAGCACTGGTACGCCTTTTCGGAAAACCGCATAAACCGGGAAAAGCTCCTGGAACAGAAAAAGCTCTGGGAGAAAGGACGGCTGACAACCATCGCCATGCCCGGTGCATTCGATGAGCCGCGTCAGCTTCTCGGGGAGGCCGAACTCTGCCTCGCCTGCTACGAGGAGCCGGAAATGCTTCACGATATGCTTCAGACCTTTGCCGATACCGCAGTAAAAGTCATCGAGCGGGTGGGTGAAATTGTCCCCATCGACTGCCTGACCGTTCATGAGGACATGGCAGGAAAATCCGGTCCCCTGTTCGGACCTTCGCAGATTACAGAATTCTTCAAACCCTATTACAGCCGGGTCTGGGAAGCGGCAAAGGCGTACGGTGCCAAGCTTTTCAGTCAGGACAGCGACGGGGATATGTCCCCCATTTACGGCGAGCTGATCGAATGCGGCCTGAACTGTGTCCATCCCATCGAACCGGTGGGCGGAAATGACATGGTACAGCTGCGGAAGAAATACGGCAGGAAGCTCTGCTTCAAGGGCGGCATTGACAAGCACGCACTCATCAAAGGCCCGGAAGCGGTCAGAAAAGAACTGGAATACCGTCTGTCCCCCGGTCTTATGGGAGGCGGAACCGTTTTCGGACTGGATCACCGCATTCCCAACAGCGTGCACATCGACACCTACCGTTATTACGTCAATCTGGGACGGGAAATGCTGGGACTTCCGCCCGTCTCCGGTGAAGGCTGGGCGAGAATGGCCTTCTGAATAACAGCAGACCTACACAAACAATCTCAAACATGGAGGAACCGAATTATGATGCTCAGACCCAACGTGATCCATCTGCATTTCGGTCTGAAAAAGCCGGTACGGATCCTGCAGCTGACCGATGTGCATCTCTCCCTCGCAGACGAGCGTGACGGAGAAGACATGGTCGCTCACGCAGCGGCACGGCGCAATACCTTCTTCAAAGAGGCAGGATACCCCGAACGCGACCCTGTCGGCTATCTGGAAGAGGCCATGAAATACGCCGAAGACTTTGACTGCACCGTCATCACCGGCGATGTTCTGGATTTTATGACCCATGCCAACTGTGATACGGCGAAAAAGCTTCTGGCAGGCAGGGACTATATGTTCTGCGCCGGAAACCACGAATTCTGCCCGAAAGTCGGCGTCCCGGACTCTTTTACCCGCAAGGAACAGAAGATCGATGAAATCCAGTCCTGTTTCCGCGGGAACATGGTCTTTGAAAGCCGCATTGTGGGCGGTGTCAACGTGATTGCCATCGACAACAGCTATTACACCTGGACAAAAGAACAGCTTGAGATGCTGAAAGCGGAAGTTTCACGCGGTCTTCCCTGCATCCTGTTCTGCCACAGTCCGCTGACCTGCGCCCATCTGGACCACAATCCGCCCCACAAGGATCTGCACGCCTCCGACGAAGTGGTGGCAATTACGCGCAAGGTAACGGATTACATCATCCGGGAGCCCCTCATCAGAGCGGTGTTTTCCGGACACTACCACAACAACGGCACCGAAGTTCTCGGAGACAAAACCGGCTACATCCTGGGCGGTCTGTTCAAGGGAATCGTCGGCGAAATCATCATTGACTGATGAACAATACTGTTTCAGAAAGGATCAGACATGAACCATATTGATACCATCCGGAACGGCGGTACCGCACTCCGTCTGATGATCTGCAGCGATTCCATCATCCGCGTGACCTTCGGCGAAAATCCGGACGCTCAGCCCGACAGCATCATGATATCCCCGGATTTCACACCCCGGCCGGATGTTCCTGTCTCCCGGACGGAAACCGAGCAGGAATACACCGTCGTCACCGATACCGTAAAAGTCACTGTCGATAAACAAAGCCTTGCCGTCCGTTTTGAACGCCCCGACGGCACCGTGCTTTCCCATCTGTCCGGTCACAGTCTGACGGAATACGAAATGCAGCGCACCGTGGGGGGACACAAGGTCACCCGTGAAACCGTGGACGGCGTGCGCGTGACGGTGAAGGACGGTGAACGTGAATTTCTCCGCCTCTCCCATCACGGCAGACTGATCATGAAATTCTCCGAAGACGAAGAGCTGTACGGTCTGGGCAGCCACGAAGAGGGATATCCCGGCCTGAAGGGACAGTTTGTTCCGCTGTATCAGGAGAATATGCGGATTGCCCTGCCCTATCTGGTCTCCACCAAAGGGTACGCCTGTCTCTTCAACTGTTCGTCCCTGATGACCTTTGACGGTACCGACCGGCGCCGGGGCAGATTGTTCTTCGACTCCGTGGACTGCATCGATTATTACTTCATAGCCGGAGCGGATTTTGACGATGTATGCCGCCATTACCGCACCCTCACCGGCATCACTCCCATGCTTCCGAAATGGGCGGTGGGATACATCCAGTCCCGGGAACGGTATGTGTCCCAGGCACATCTTCTGGAAACCGCCGAGGAGTACCGGAAGCTGCAGGTTCCCATCGACTGCATCGTGCAGGACTGGCAGACATGGCCGAATAATCTGTGGGGATTCAAGCGGTTTGACCCCGAACGCTATCCCGATCCCACCGGCATGATGGACACCCTCCACGGCATGAACCTCCATCTGCTGTTCTCCATCTGGCCCAACATGAGCGGCGATTCCGAGGACAGACGGGAGTTTCAGGCTGCCGGAAAAATGCTGGGCGACGGCTCCGTGTACAACGCCTATGACCCGGAAGCACGGGAGATTTACTGGCGTCAGGTCAATTCCAGTCTGTTCTGCCACGGAATTGACGGCTGGTGGTGCGACTCCTCCGAACCCTACGATGCGGTCTGGGGCGGATCCGAACGCGCGCCTCTGCCGGAACGGATGCAGAAATCCGTGGGCGAATTCAAGAAATATCTGGACGACAGCATCATCAACGCCTACTCCATCTACCATTCCAAGGGCATTTACGACGGCCAGCGCGGTGTCACCGATGAAAAGCGCGTCATCAATCTGACACGATCCGGTTTCCCCGGGCAGCACCGCTACGGCACCATCGTCTGGTCGGGAGATGTAAGCGCAACCTGGGAGGCTCTTGCAAAGCAGATTCCCATCGCACAGAACTACATTGCCTGCGGCGAAGCCTACTGGAACTCCGATGCCGGCGGATTCTTCGTCAGAAAGTGGTCGGCATGGTTCGGCGACGGGGACTATCCTGCCGGAAAGGATGATCTGGGATTCCGGGAACTGTACACCCGCTGGCTTCAGTTTGCCGGATTCACGCCCTTCATGCGCTCCCACGGCACCGATACCCCCCGTGAAGTATGGCAGTTCGGCGAGAGAGGCACCATGTTCCGCGACGCCATCGAGGGAACCATCCGTCTCCGCTACCGTCTGGCACCCTACTTCTACTCCATCAATGCCGCTGTCACCTTCGAGGGCACCATGCCCATCACGGCGCTTGGTCTTGCTTTCCCCCATGACCGCACAGCACGGAAGATCAGCACCCAGTACATGTACGGCCACGAATTCATGGTCTGCCCGGTGACCCATCCCATGTACTACAACGCGGGATCGGCTGAAATTGAACATCCCGACCGGTATATGGATATCTATCTCCCCGAAGGCGGCTGGTACGACTTCCACACCGAAGAATATTACGAAGGCGGCAGATTCATCCGGATTCCCGTCACCATTGACAGAATCCCCCTGTTCGTCCGTGCGGGCGCCATCGTTCCCACCTCCCCCGTCATGCAGTATGTAGATGAAGATCCCGATGCGGTCTGTGAGGTTCGGGTATACACGGGCCGGGACGGCAGCTTCACCCTGTACAACGATGCCGGAGACGGCTACGGCTACGAAAACGGCAAATACACCATGCTGAAACTCACCTATGATAATGCATCGGGCGAAGTCCGCGAGGAACTGTCCGGCACGGATGCTTACCGCCGCCGAACCGAATACCGCCTGATCCGGTAATCATTATATATCACACAGCGAACGGAAGAGGCTGATGTACTCCGGGAAAACGATCCCCGATGCATCAGCCTCCTTTGCTTATTCAACGGCCACGCCGTACCGCGCAAACAATGCCGCGACAGCTTCATTCTTCACGATCTGCTTCTTCTGACCCTGATTCAGCGCATCGTACATGGTCTGCAGTGCTTCGCGGGTTTCGTTCTTCACGGCGGCGGTCTTTTCCTTCAGCTTAGCCCTCTTCATCGTCCGTCACCCCCAGTTCCGCAAGCGCGGCAAGATAGTCCGCTTCCGTCGCATATTCGTCTTCCTCCCATGCCTCCGGATGATCGGTGTCAACACATTCCACATGATGCACCCCGTCCGTGATCGTGTGCCCCTCGTCCGCGATCAGGCGGTACAGCACCGTATATTCTCCGTCAGGCTTCACGGGAGATACAGTCACCCCGCCGCCCGGCCGGATGTATCGGTATAATGTGATTTTCTGCATTTTGTACCTCCTTACTCAATCGGATTGTGGTTGTCATCATAGACGGTGTTGTAGTGGATCGCTGCATTGGTCGCCCCCCACGGTGCACCCGCCACCGCACCTTCCGCCCACGGTACATAGATATCCGTGATTCCGGTACACCCATTAAACGAGGTTGAGATAATCGAATTGAGTGTGGAATAAAGTTTGACCACGGTCAGTCCGGTACAGTTCAGGAAAGCCTGGCTACCAATGGATGTCAGTTCGGGCATATACGGCAGCTCCGTCAGCGCGGTGCATCCGCTGAATGCTGTCGTGCTGATCGTGGTGATTTTTGGCATATCAGGAAGCGTTGTTATTGATTTACAACCCATAAATGCACTTTGGTCGACCACCGTTGTGTCGGCAAAATCGCTGTAAATTGTGGTGAGAGAACCGCAGTTCTTAAACATAGCCCCCGATATCACGGAAAGTTTCGGGAGGTAAACCGTGGTAAGCATTGCATTCCATCCCCCGTTGGGATTTTTTGTACTGTTTTCAAACAGAGCTGGATATCCGCCGTTAAGCGCTTTGCTTTCAGGGGTCAGCTCCGGCAGACTGGATGCATCCGCCACCCGTGGAGATTTGCGGTATGAGTCAAAATCACTGTATTTGATTCCCACGAAGTCGTCTGTGCCCTGTCCGTATCCGGCGATGAGAGCCTGAACCCCTGCCGCAAGATCGGAATAGGTTTCGCCGGTAACAGCTTCGACAGCTTCCCGCAGGGCATTCACTCTCTCAACGGATTTGTATTCGCTCATGCCTGCACCTCCCCGCTGTCAAGCACGCCCACAGCTTCTGCCAGTGCGTCGTCAAGCGCGCTCAGCTTGGCATCGATTTCGGTTTTGGTGTAGTGGTTTTCTTTTGCAAGGGAGCGGATCTGCGCCAGTGTGACGGTACCGGATGTATTTTCCCCGGCTTCCGGAACAGCTCCCGTATTCCCTTCTCCGGGATCTGTATTTCCGCTGTTTTCTTCCAGAGCATCCAGTCTTGCGAGAATCTGTTCCGCCACGGACGGCGGCAGTTCTCCAAAGGGCTGTCCGTTCAGAGTCCCGGTGGGATGAACCGTGAGTGTGATCTGCTCCGTTGTAATGCGCTGTGCCACAGTCCCGTCAGCATAAGCATCTCCGTGGAGATACAGCTTCCACTGACCGGCCGGCAGATTCAGTCCGTCTTCCGGGCGGATGCAGTCATCGGTCAGACGGATATCGTATGTTTCACCGTCTTTTTCAAAATGCGCCCACTTGTCAAGACCGGACCAGTCCGGCGTCTGAAAACGGAATTCACACTGCAGATAATTGATGGTATCCGCAGCCATGTGGCAGAAAACCGGAATCAGTTTCTGATGTTTGATATATGCAGCAAACATAAAACCTCCTGTTGTATTGATCGGAACCGTAAAACCCGGCGGAGCGGTTTCTGGAAACCGCGTTCTTTCAGCTCCGGGATCATTATAGCACGGACGGCACTTCTGTGTCATCCGAACTTTTTCCGATGATTTTCCAATCACCGTGTTCACAGTCAAGTGGGCGGATTCTGCGGAAAATCAAGTAAAAAAGCCCGAAAAACTGCCGGATTACTATGTTTCCAGCTGCTTCCGGAAATTGCGCCGCCAATCTTTTAACAGTTTGTTCACAACCTCCAAATTCCTCACAGCCGGCCCCACTGACAGAAAAAGGCTGCTGCATGACCATGGAATCCATTCCTTCATGCGGCAGCCCGTCTTTTGTTATTCTGTTTTGTTTTCTCCGTGCGGAAGATCGAACCGATCGGGAACCGGTTCATTTTTATCCAGGAAAATCGGTTCGTTATCGTAATCCCGCTCCGGCAGGTGATGGAGATAATCCTCCGCATTCTCGGATGCCTTCTTTGCACGCAGGATGGCGTCTGTTTTCTGCCGTGTCAGCGCACAGAGTACAGCCGCTGCAGGTACACCCAGAATCATTCCGGCAAATCCGAACAGACCGCCGGCAATGGTAATGGAGACCAGAACGGCAAGTGAGGTCAGTCCGGTGCTGTCCCCCAGAATCTTGGGACCGATGATGTTGCCGTCCATCAGCTGGATGATGAGGATCATGAGCAGGAACCAGATCGTCATACCGGGATCGGCGATGAATACAATGAACGCCGACGGAATTGCGCCGATGAACGGGCCGAAGAAGGGGATGATGTTGGTGATGCCCACGATTACGGAGATCAGCAGAGGGAACGGCATCTTGGTGATGCTCATGACGATAAAGGTGAGGATCCCTATGATAATGGAGTCGATGATCTTGCCGTAGATGAAGCCGCCCACGGTTTTATCCGTAAACCGGAGCAGATAAATCAGGTTCACATAGTGCCTTTTATTCAGCACGGCGGCTAAAAATTTCTTCAGTTTGGAAATCAGCCGCTCCTTGGCAAGAAGCATATAGACCGCCGCAATAAAGCCGATCAGGAGGTTCTTCACTTCCACCACGAACTTCGTGCCGTAGGAGATCACATAGTCCGCCGCGGATCCCAGCAGATTGGAAAACTGGGCGATAACGGACTGCAGGTCGGTGGAAATCTCGTTGACATCCAGAAATTCCGACAGATTCTCGTACTGTCCGTTGAAGAGCGGAAAGTCCCGGACGAAATCGTCTGCCAACTTCTGCGCCGCCGCAACATAGTCGGTGATCTTCGCCTGCAGATCCTTGAAGCTGCTTGCCACCTGCGGAATAACCAGTCCCACCACGATGGCAAGAATCAGGAGGAACACGATCATGCCCATGGTCACGCTGAGAGGACGGCGCAGTTTGTCCCCCCACCGGAAGCTTTCCGGGAACCGGAGTACGTGCTTCTCGAATTTCTTCATGATGGGATTGACCAGATAGGCAATAATGAAGCCGTAGATGAAGGGGGAGAACACCGCCGTGATTCTGCCGATGAAGGCTCCGGCTTCCTTAAGATGGAGACACAGCACCGTAAACAGAATGATCGCGGCGGCAGTCAGGAACACATACAGCGCGATCTGGAAATATTTCTGATTCTTGAATGACGGCATGGCGCACCTCCCTGTTTTGTACCGTTTCACCCAAAAGGGAAACAGTACCCTTTATACATTATATATTTTACCGTGACAAGGGGATTTTGTCAACTGCGGATGGGGGATTTTAATGCTTTTTTAATGTTCCCTGCCGCACTTGATTTCCCTGCCACGTTCTGATATAATAGGAAGCAACGAATTTTCGGAAAAACGGACGGAATCATGGGAAAGAAATCACTTCGACTCAACAGGGAAATGATCGTCATCATCCTCTCCCTTGCGTGGCCCACTATGCTGGAGCAGCTGATGCAGACGGCAGTACAATACATCGACACCGCCATGGTGGGATCCCTGGGTACACAGGCCACCGCTGCCGTGGGTGCAACCTCCACGGTATCCTGGCTGGTGGGCAGCTCTATTTCAGCCCTCGGCGTGGGATTTCTCTCCTTCATTGCACGTGCCTACGGTGCGGGAGACAGACAGGCGGCTTCCCGGGCATCGGCTCAGGCGGCGTTCATCGTGCTCTCAGCCGGTACCCTCTTCACGGCACTGACCCTCTCCCTCAGCGGCATTATTCCCACGTGGATGCAGGTGGATCCTTCCATCCGCACCATTGCCGGACAGTATTTCTTCATCCTCTACCTGCCCATGCTGCCGAGAACGGCGTCCATCATCTTCGGAACGGTGCTCAGGGCGGCGGGCGACACCAAATCCCCCATGAAAATCGGGGTGCTGGTGAATCTGGTGAACGTGGTGCTGAATTTCCTCCTGATCTATCCCACCCGTGTCATGGACATTTTCGGTCTGCGGATCCCCATGTGGGGCGCGGGATGGGGCGTGATCGGCGCGGCTGTTGCATCCGCCATTGCGTTCACCGTGGGCGGCGTACTGATCACCGTGATCCTGTGGCGGCATCCCATGGTATCCCCCAGGGGGCAGCGGTTCACACCGGACATGGCGATTCTCGGTCCCTGCCTGAAGGTGGCACTGCCCAATATGCTCCAGCGGTTCGGCACCTCCTTCGGCTATGTGGCGTTCGCGTCCATGATCAACTCCCTCGGCGACATTTCCACCGCCGCCCACACCATTGCCAACACCGTGGAATCCGCCTTCTACATCCCCGGCTACGGAATGCAGACAGCGGCGGCGACTCTTGCGGGAAACGCCTACGGCGCCAAGGACAAACAGCGCATGGATGATCTCGCTTCCATGATGATCCCCATCGAGATCGGGCTGATGATCCTCTCCGGCGGGCTTCTGTTCCTGCTGGCTCCCCCGTTCATGGGCATTTTCTCCGACAATCCCGAAGTCATCGCACTGGGGACAACGGTTCTCCGCATGGTGGCACTGTCCGAGCCCTTCTACGGCTTCTCCATCATCATGGAAGGCATGATTCTCGGCGTGGGCAACACAAAACTTCCCTTCGCCTACAACATCATCGGGATGTGGGGCGTGCGGATCGTGGGCACCTTCATTTTCACCCAGATTCTCACCTTCGGTCTGGTGTCCGCATGGGCGTGCATGATTGCCCACAATCTCCTGATCTTCGTGCTGTACCTCCGATGCCACCTGAAGCGGAACTGGAACCCGCTGGTATCGCCTGCGGCGTAAAGAAGAAAGAAGAGAGAATAGATAATAGAGAATAAATGGCTGCAGATGCTCGTTCATCCACAGCCATTCTTCTTTATTCTTTCTTCTTTTTTCTTTATTCTTTTAGCCGAAGGCGCTCCTGGCGGCTCAGCGGTCAGTAAGCCATGTACTCTCTGTACAGCCGCTTCTCCCATCCCGTGAGGTCGGATTTGTCTGCGGTATGCCCCTTCTGGCGGAACCAGATCCGCATGGGGAGGGGACCACGGTTGTTCCAGCGGCGGTATTCGATCAGCTCGAATTTTTCTCCGTTTTCCGCGGTCAGCTCGATCATGCCGTCATCTCGCAGCACCGGTGCGTCGTCGGCGAGGATGGGGTCAAGGTCTTCCCACTTTTCCACCTGTTTTTCACAACAGTAGAGGACGGGACCGCGCTTGACGGCGATTCTTCCGGTGTCGGCGCCGACCCACGGATGCGCCATGATTTTGGCAATCTTTTCGGTATAGGAAATGCCGATTTCGGTCACACCCGCCGGGATTTTCACCACAGCATAGCCCATCTCTTCGGTATAGTCCGCCGTCAGGGTAAAATCGTGCGCCCATTCGGGGATGCGGATGCGTACCGTCTTCGGCTCAGGTGTATCCACGGTCAGTTTCTTATCCGACAGGCGGATTTTCGTGTCCCCGAAGGATGCTTCCCCGTCGATGTACAGATTCAGCCACAGATCGTCCCCGTCGGCGGCGAAAATCCACGAGGGCATTACGCCCACCAGCTTCAGGAGCATGGGAGGACAGCAGGGGCATCCGTGCCACGACCATCTCTCCCGTCCGCCCCGGGTTTCCAGAGGATTTTCGTAGGTATAGTGCACGCCGTCTTCGCTGACCGATGCGGGCATCAGATTGGTGAGGGTGTTCTCCACGGTGTCCCAGATGGATCCGTCGCCGGTGAGTTTGAACAGGGATGCGCCGAAGAATGCCAGCCCCACGCCCGCGCAGGTTTCCAGATAGGCATTGTTGGGCAGATCGTACTGCTGACCGAACCGCTCGTCGTCACGGTGTGCGCCCACGGATCCGTTGATGTGGAGCTTGGTTTCGGCGATGTCCCGCCAGATGGTCACTGCAGTATCTTTCAGGCTGTCGTCGCCCGATGCCATGGCGCAGTCGGAGATGCCGGTGTAGAACAGGGTTGCACGGACGGCGTGCCCGATGGCTTCCTTCTGCTCCCTTGCGGGACGGTGATCCTGTGCATACTCCTGCAGGAACCGCGGGAACTGGTGACGGGTATCGTGGTCGCCCTTCTGATCGATGAAGAATCTGGAGAGTCTCAGGTACTCGCCGCGCTTGGCACCCACCTTTTCCGCCAGATCCGGTTCTTCGTCAAGGAGCCGCTCCAGCTCGATCAGCGCCATCTCCGGCAGAGAGTGCTCGCAGACCACGTTCCACTTGGGTGCGGGGCCGATTCTGTCCGCCAGATAGTTCGCCATCTTCACGGCACAGGCGAGAAGCCTGGTCTTCCCCGTTGCCCGGTAGTGATGCACGCCCGCTTCCACGAGGCATCCGGCATCGTAGGTTTCGTGCTGCCATCTCACGTTGCCGCCATTAAAGCCCCATCTCTGTCCGGGACACATCAGGGTGGTGTAGGGATTGATCCATCCCTCGGGATCGGTGTTCTGCGCCCGCTCAATGGCGTCGATGATGGAATCCAGCCTCTCGTCAATGGACTTGTCGTAAGTGACCGCCAGCATATCGGACACACCGCGGATGACTTCGCAGATCAGACCGTGATACCACGGGGGACCCGCATGACCGCCCTTTTCGCCTCTTGCCACTCTCTCATAGTTCTCAATGGCGCCGTCGGCGAGGAATTTCGCAAACACGTCCGGGGTGGTCACGGTGCGGATTTTGTCGATGAACGGCGCAAAGAAGCTGTCGCTGATCTTCACATCCGGTACGCGGGGATAGCCGGGACCTTTGGTAAGGCAGTGATTCATAGAAACCTCCGTAAATCCGAAACAATTTTTCTGTATCCAGTATAGCAGAAAAATACCGCCGGCGCAAGAGAAAATCACCAAAAACTCTTGCAAAACGGCGGGTTCTTTAATATAATAAGGACAATAACACATCATTTCCGAAAAGGAGACTGCAGCAATGACAGATATGCCCGTATCCCTCCCCCGTGAGGAAACCATCCTGAACGTACTGACGCTGGGTGTAAAGAACGACGGCTCCGAGGACGTGTCCGAAATCGTCAACCGGTACACCGCCGATCACGCCCTGTTCGTCCCCGCAGGCAAGTACAAGGTCAGCCACCCCCTTATTATCAAAAATCCCATCTGCGGCGTTGGCTACGCACGGTCCGGCGCGATCGATATGACCCACACGTGGCTGATCTCCGACATTCAGCATGACGACAGCGATCCCCTGAACGAAGTGGGCGTTGTCCAGTTCGGCGGCAGCGGACGGTTCACCGTTGAGGATCTCAATATCGTCTGCAAATCCCACGAATGCGCCATTTATATCAATCCCTGCCTGCAGGCCACCGCAACCTTCGTCAATAAGGTGGGGATGTACAACATCAGGGGCTACGGTCTCTGTGCCGCAAACGATCCCGCAAAGCCCGGATTCGCCTCCCGTCCACTCTTCCTCCAGAACATGACCATTCTCGGCACCTCCGACGAATCCCTCCCCTCCGTGGGCATCTATCTGGGCGCGCACATCGGGGACAACCGCCTTGCCAACATAGAAATCATGGGAACCTGCGTGGGCATCATTCAGGAAGCTTCCTTCGTCTATGCAACCAATCTCCACCTCTGGACCGGCTGTCTGGGGCACGTGGGC
>JAFQWY010000123.1 GCA_017407225.1 Clostridia bacterium
TATGAAAAAGAAAGGATACAGGAACATGAAGAACGAACTGACTTACACGAAAATGGGAGATTACGAGTACCCGAACCTGACCCTGCAGAATCCGGAACAACAGACCTTGGGCAAATACGGCAGGATGCGCCGGGAATATCTGAAGAACCACCGTCCGATTCTGTACAATCGCCTGATTCTGTCAGAGAAGCTGCACTCCCACCTGACGGAGATCGAGGAAACAGCGAACCGGAGACTGGAACAGATGATGGACGAGCTGGCGAAGGCGAACGGAGTGACGGAGAAAATGAAGTCGGAGAACCCGATACTGTGGGTGCAGACGATGAACAGCCTGAAATCACAGGCGGAAGAAGCGATTCTGAACGAACTGATTTACAGCTAAACGAACCCACACCTTTCGGCAGAGGAAACCAGCTCAGCTTGTTTGACCTGATCCCCACCGAAGTGGAACAAATAGAATCCATAGACAAAGCGGAGAGCGAACCTTTAACGCCCTTCGCTTTTTCCTTTTCTCAGGAGGAAATTGACACCGTTCTGCGGTTTGGCAGCAACACGGACGACCACCGGAAACGCATTATTGCAGAATTTATGAAACAGAAATCCCTTGATGAAAATGCAGATTTTCTTAAAGGAATGTATCACGGCGGGAACGGTTTCATCATAGAAAACCGGAATATCTGTGCATGGTATGCGGAGGATGGTATCCATCTTGCACAGGGACGGTCTGCGAAGTATGTTCATTCTGCCAAAGTATTGGATTGGGAGGAAGCAGCCGAACGTATAAGTCAGATGCTGGACACTGGAACCTTTGCATCGAATGTGGAACTTACGGAGGCAGTATCCCATGCCCAGCACCTTCTTTCCGTGGATATATGGAATCTGCACTCCTATTTTTCGGATGAAGCGAGAGAAAATTACCTCAGTACGGCGATGTTTCAAGGCGTTTACGAAGATTCCGTCAACCGGATTTTCGAAATGCTTGCAGACCCATTCATGCGGGATGTGATTGTCGATGAACTTGCCCGATTCGCCGGTGACTACGCACAGAACCGCGATCTGCTGAATTATCACCATGCACCGCCTGCAAATCTGGTAACAAGACTCCGGGAACTGGCGGATATGACCTATGAGTACACCACCGTTCTGACTGAACTTCCGGAAGTGCGGCAGTTTATAACCGAAGATGAAATCAGTGAATCCTTCATCGGACACGGTAGTGGGATTCATAACGGAAAGTACCGGATTTACGATTATCTGACTGGGAACCATACAGACAAAGAGAAGATTGAATTTCTGAAAAACGAATACGGCACCGGTGGTCATAGTCATGCGTTGTCGGGCGCTACGCATAGCGGCGAAGATCATGACAGCAGAGGGATTCGTCTGAAGAAACCAGACTGTGCCGATGTAGAAATGTCATGGTCGAATGTGCTGAAACGTCTGAACGAACTGATTCAGAAGGACCGGTATCTGACACAGGATGAGAAAAATTCTCTTAAAGCAAACCATGATGCTGAACAAATATATACACCTGTCAAAGCGGAACACCCCGATAATATTGTTATGTATCAGTTTGGCTCTGTTTATGAGATGTATGGCGAAGATGCGAAAAAAGCCGGTGATCTGCTGAACCGGTATGTATTTGAGCGTGATTTGCCCGGTATCGGACGGATGGATATGTGCAATGTCAATGATAACCGGCTGGATGAATCCATAGAGAAACTACGGGAACGATACGATGTAACTGTTATTTCTCTTGTAAACAACGAATGGAAAACCGAAAGCTACTCCAAAAATCCGCTTGAACACTCGGAACAGGAAATCTATGACCAGTATTACCCGCAAATCCGGGATTTTGTTCTGGAGGATGTATCGTACCAGAACGCCTGTAAAAATACAGACCGTGACAACGCTCTGCTGGAAGGTGAATCGGCAATCCGACGGGCGGCATCAGAAATACAGGACACCGGTTTCATGCGGATGTACTACGATGTTCCGGACTTCCATGACCGTATGCACCGTGAGATTCTGGAGGAAACCTATCCTGCACTGACGCAGAACGCACGGGAACAGCGGATTGATGCCATGCTTGCCTTTGCGGAAGAAGTGGCAAAAGAAAGTGCATATGCAGATGCAAAAGCAGGACTGCCACCCGAACAGCAGACCATCGTGGAAGCCTTTGAAACCGGTGGTTTTGTCTTTAATCCTTCTCCTAACAATGAAATCCGTTTTGACGATGCTGCCGGTTATCCCATGACATACGAAACATGGGAAGATGCGTATACAGCCATTGACAATGCAGAACTGCGGGATTCTCCCGGACTGCGTGAGAAAGTCCAGCGGATTCTGCACCCTGAGAATTTGTTGGATGAAGTGACTGTCCCGGAAGAACAGCCGGAATACACAACAAAAACGGTTGCGGTCTATCCTGCCGAAGAAAACCATCTTCCCTATGATGTGGTTATCCAGACCATTGGCACAAATGAACCCAAGGAAATCCCTCCCGAAAACTTCCGAATCATCGATGATGATCTCGGCGCAGGCGGCGCAAAGACGAAGTTCCGGATGAACATGGACGCTATCAACACTCTCAAACAAATCGAATCCGAAAACCGTCACGCCACACCGGAGGAACAGGAGATTCTATCGAAGTATGTTGGCTGGGGCGGTCTGGCGGATGCGTTCGATGATACAAAAGATAACTGGCAGAAGGAATTTCTGGAATTGTATGATATGCTCGAACCGGAAGAATATACCGCCGCACGTTCGTCTACGCTGAACGCACACTACACCTCTCCCACCGTAATCAAAGCAATCTATGAAGCTGTCGGGAACATGGGATTTCAGACCGGCAACATACTGGAACCAGCAATGGGCGTCGGGAATTTCTTCGGATTGCTGCCGGAGGAAATGACCGGCTCCAAACTCTACGGCGTAGAACTGGACAGCATTACCGGACGGATTGCCAAGCAGCTATATCCGAATGCTGACATTGCCGTAGCCGGATTTGAAACTACAGACAGGCGTGATTTCTTCGATCTCGCCGTAGGCAACGTCCCTTTCGGCAACTATAAAGTCAATGACCGGGCTTACAACAAGCTCGGCTTTTCTATTCACGATTACTTTTTGGCCAAAACCATCGATCAGGTGCGTCCGGGCGGCGTGATTGCGTTCGTTACTTCAAGATACACCATGGACAAGCAGTCTCCGGAAGTCCGGAAATA
>JAFQWY010000015.1 GCA_017407225.1 Clostridia bacterium
CTCGCTTAGCTTAGGATGTAGTTACGGTAGCGGCGGGAGCAAGCCCCCGCCCGACATTAATCACAGAACTCGGCGACGCAGCGCTCATAGGCGGCAACAGGGTCGGCAGCAGCGGTGATGGGACGACCCACAACGATATAGTCAGAACCGATTTCCTTGGCCTGAGCCGGAGTCATGACCCGCTTCTGATCGCCCACATCGCCGTCAGCAAAACGGACACCCGGGGTGATGGTCAGGAAATTTGCGCCGCAGGAATCGTGGACCTTACCGGCCTCCAAGGGAGAACAGACGATGCCGTCCAGGCCTGCATCCTTGGCGCAGCTGGCATAGTGCATAACCACCTGGTCGATAGGCTTTTCGATGAGCAAGTCTTCTTCCATGCTCTGCTGATCGGTAGAGGTCAGTTGGGTTACGGCAATCAGTAAGGAGCGAGTGCCGTCTTCCCGGGTCAGGCCTTCCAGGGCAGCACGCATCATATTCTTGGTGCCGGCGGCATGGAGGTTAGTGATATCCACATCCAGATTCCGCAGAACAGCCATTGCTTTCTTGACGGTATTAGGAATATCGTGCAGCTTCAAATCCAGAAAAATTTTATGGCCTCTTGCCTTGATCTCCTTGACGATGGCAGGACCTTCTGCATAATAAAGCTCCATACCGATCTTCACGAAAGGCTTGCGGCCGGTGAATTTGTCCAAAAACGCAAAGGTCTGCTCTGCGCTAGCAAAATCACAGGCTACGATGACATCTTTACCCATTATCTTGCACCTCCGATAATCTCACTTAATGTGTTAATTCTGTATTTGTCCATAACGCCGGGGAGTTCTTCAATGATATCCCGGCAAATGTAGGGATCAACAAGGTTTGCCGCGCCTACCTCAACTGCGGTAGCGCCGGCCAGCATCATTTCAATTACATCCTCTGCGCTTGACACGCCGCCCATACCCACAACAGGAATCTTCACGGCATTTGCTACCTGGTAGACCATACGCAATGCCACGGGGAAAATGGCGGAACCGGAGAAGCCGCCCATTTTATTGGCAATCACCGGCTTGCGGGTTTTCAGATCAATGCGCATACCCAGCATTGTGTTAATGAGGCTGATGCCGTCAGCACCGGCATCCTCACAGGCCTTTGCCATAGATACAATGTCGGTAACATTGGGGGTCAGCTTGACAATCACAGGCTTGGTGGTAACGGCCTTAACAGCCTTGGTTACCTCGGCAGCGGCCTTGGGGTCAGTACCGAAGCTCATGCCGCCGCCGTGAACATTGGGACAGCTGATATTCACTTCCAGCCAGCCAACCTGTTCTTCTTTATCCAGTTTTTGGCAGGTGTAGGCATACTCCTCCACAGCAAAGCCACTGACATTGGCCATTACAGGCTTATTGAAACACTTTTTCAGTTTCGGCAGTTCCTCGGAAATTACCTTTTCCACACCGGGGTTCTGCAGACCAACCGCGTTGAGCATACCGGACGCACATTCCGCGATTCTGGGAGTTGCGTTGCCGAATCGGGGATCCCTTGTGGTACCCTTGAAGGAGAAGGTGCCGAGGATGTTGATATCGTACAGTTCCGCGAATTCGTAGCCGTATCCGAAGGTACCGCTGGCGGGGATGATCGGATTGTCAAGCTCGATGCCGCAGAGATTGGTGCTTATTTTTCCCATATGATCTCCTCCTTCTTCAGAACGGGACCGTCCTTGCAGATTCTCTTGTTGCCGTACAGGGTCTTGCAGGAGCATCCCATGCAGGCGCCAAAGCCGCAGCCCATACGTTCTTCAAAGCTGAATTCGCCGTCAATTCCGGTCTTGCTGTACACTGCCTTCAGCATGGGTTCGGGACCGCAGGTGTAGAAGTAGGTGCAGTCAAGACCTTCCATGGCATCGGTAACAAAGCCCTTCACGCCATAGGAACCGTCAGCGGTTGCAACGGTAACACTGCATCCCAGTGCCGCGAATTCCTTTTCGTAGAAAATTTCGTCCTTTGTGTTGAAGCCGAGGATCACGGTTACGTCCTTCCCTGCTTCGCGGAGTTTTCTTGCCGCCATATACATGGGGGGAACACCTACGCCGCCGCCGATGAGGAGAGGTCTGTCTCCCGCACGGGTCAGATCGTAGCCGTTGCCCAGACCGGTCAGAACGTCAAGGGTTTCGCCGGTCTTCATGGTGCTCATTTTTTCCGTGCCATGCCCCACCACCTTGTAAATGATGGTCAGGCAGTCGGATTCACAGTCGCATACGGAAATGGGTCTGCGGAGGTAGAAGCCGTCCAGCTGGATGTTGACGAACTGACCGGGGAAAATTCCCTCGGTGTCGCCCTTCAGCTGCATCCGGTATACCGTTTCCGTCAGCGGAACATTTTCGGTAATGGTAAAGATTGTCTGTTTCATAATTTCTCCTCTACCCTCTCATGCGTCAATCGTAGAGATACAGAGGGTGGTTTCTTCCAGTACATCCAGCAGAACGCGGACGGTATCAAGTGCGGTGAACATGGTCACGTTGTTTTCAACCGCGCACTGACGGATCTGGTGACCGTCGGATTCCTTGTTGTCTGCCGCAACGTCCTTGGTGTTGATAACGTAGGTCACATAACCCTGACGGATTGCGGTGGGAATGTCGTCGTGGCCTTCGCTGATCTTATGGCGTACACGGGTTCTGATGCCGTGCTGCTTCAGGAATGCGGCGGTGCCTTCGGTTGCTTCGATGTTGAAGCCGAGACGGTAGAACCGTTCGATCAGAGGCAGTGCTTCTTCCTTGTCGGTGTCGGCGATGGTGGCAAGAACGGTACCGTAGTTCATGATGTTCATGCCGGATGCCTGCAGTGCCTTGTACAGCGCGCGGGTCATCTTGTCGTCGTAGCCGATTGCTTCGCCGGTGGACTTCATTTCGGGAGAGAGATATGCGTCCAGACCGCGGAGCTTTGCGAAGGAGAATGCGGGAGCCTTGACGTAGTAGCGGTTCTTTTCCTTAGGATAGATTTCGGTGATGCCCTGTTCTTCCAGAGACTTGCCCAGAATGGTCAGGGTTGCGATGTCAGCAAGGCTGTAGCCGGTGGACTTGGACAGGAAGGGTACGGTTCTGGAGGAACGGGGGTTTACTTCGATGATATAAACCTGTTCTTCCCTGTCAACGATGAACTGAATGTTGTACAGACCCACGATGCCGATGCCCAGACCGAGCTTTTCGGTATAGTCCAGAATGGTTTCCTTCACCTTGTCGGAGATGGAAAACGCGGGATATACGCTGATGGAGTCGCCGGAGTGGATACCGGTCTTTTCAACCAGTTCCATGATGCCGGGAACGAATACCTTCTTGCCGTCGCAGACAGCGTCAACTTCCACTTCCTTGCCGCGGATGTACTTGTCAACCAGAACCGGGCGGTCCTCGTCGATTTCAACGGCGGTCTTCAGATAGTGCTTCAGCTGTTCTTCGTTGGCAACGATCTGCATCGCACGTCCGCCCAGAACGAAGCTGGGACGAACCAGTACGGGATAGCCGATTTCAGCAGCCGCACGGATACCGTCTTCGATCTTTGTAACCGCGCGTCCCTTGGGCTGGGGAATGCCGAGGGAGGACAGGAGCTTTTCGAAGGAATCGCGGTTTTCCGCCTTTTCAATCGCGTCGCAGTCGGTACCGATGATCTTCACGCCGCGTTCTCTCAGGGGTTCCGCCAGATTGATGGCAGTCTGTCCGCCGAGGGATGCGATCACACCTTCGGGCTTTTCCAGATGGA
>JAFQWY010000124.1 GCA_017407225.1 Clostridia bacterium
GGCTTGGCTGCCGCCGTCCTCGCTTCTGTTAGGTAGAGCGGCTGACATACAGTTATAACTAACGCAAAGCACGAACGGCGGCAGCCAAGGAGTGCGGTGTTAGTCTTACCGTAGCTGAATTCTATAAGGGCGCACTAAATCGAGGTTACGGAAGTGCCGAGCGCTGAACAAAATGTCATTTTGTGAAGTCGCTCTCCTATTCCTCATGATCTTTATGCCTATATGTCAGCAGCCCGAACGATTTCAGCCATACTCCACCGAAAATTCCTTCCATTTTCCCCTTCTATATCATATCAACTGCAAAATCCGGCTGCAACAGATTAAAGTTTTTGCGGAGCTTTTTTCAAAAAGCGACCGTCTCCCCCGTCCTCCACCCCCGCACCCTGCATATTTTATCAGATTCTCCAATTTGGAACACCACAAAAGAATTCACCGGAATTGACATTTCATGTGAAATATGATATTCTATAGACAGCCAATTCCGATAAAATAATGAAAGAAGGACTGCATCCATGAAAAAGCAGAACAGACTTGCAGCGCTGCTGCTCGCACTTCTCCTTGCACTTCCGCTTGCATCCTGTGCCTCCAACGATACGACCAATCCTGACGAAGCACAGAACGGCACGACCTCCGAAGCAGGCACGGCGGAAGAAGCCGTTCCCGAAGAAACCGAAGAGGAACGCATCAAGCCCAATATTCCCGCGACGGCGGATTTCGGCGGTGATGAGATCTACTTCCTCCACTGGTACCATCCGTCGTGGGCAAGCACCGTGCGCACCAATCGTGACATTTACGCGGAATCTCTTACCGGTGAAGCAATCAATGACGTGGTTTACAACCGGAACATGAAGATCGAAACCGACTACAACGTCAAGATCGCGTTCGAAAACCTTGACCTCGGTCAGATCGACGGTGCCGTTTCCAAGGCGGTTGCCAGCGGCGACGACACCTACGACGTCGTTTACCCCAGACTGTACGAAGCAGCCAGCATGTATCAGAAGGACTACTTCCTGAACCTCTTTGAAGTTCCGAATCTCGACCTGACCCAGCCCTGGTGGGACGGAAACTGCGTGGAATCCCTGTCGATGAACAATCGTCTTCTTGCGGTTGCCGGCTCTCTCAACATCAACGACAAGGACGCGACCGCTGCACTTGCGTTCAACAAGGGCTATGCGGAATCCCTCGGTCTTCCGAACATTTATGAAATCGTATACGAAGGCGAATGGACCTACGACCAGCTCATTTCCATGGCGGAAGGTGCTGCGGTTGACACCGACGGCAACGGCATCATGGAAGACACCGATATGTGGGGCCTGCTCGGCGGCAACGACGTTATGTCCTGCTTCTGGTTCGGTTCCGGTGAACTGATGGTCACCAAGGATGAAAACGACATCTTCCAGTTCACCTTCGGCAGCGAACGTTCCATCACTGCGGCGGAACGCGTGGTCAATCTGATGAACCAGAGCTGGTTCCTCAACCATCACAAGATCGCCAACACCGACGACGCTTACTACACCCAGCTCTTCGAAACCGGTCACGGTCTCTTCTTCTGGATGCGTCTGGACGAAGTCACCAACATGCGTGCCGGTGACACCGACTTCGGTATCATCCCGACCCCGAAGTACGAAGCATCCCAGGACAATTACTACAGCATGGTTTCCCAGCATACCACCGGTCTGATGTCCATTCCGCTCGTTCTCACCGGCGAAAAACTCTCCAACCTCGGCATCATTCTCGAAGCAATGGCGGCAGAATCCCACTATGAACTGATCCCGACCTACATCGAAGAATCCCTCAAGACCAAGTACTCCCGTGACGCGGAATCCGCGGGAATGCTCGATATTATCATCAACAACCGCGTCTTTGACCCGATGATCATCTACAACTTCGGCGGATTTGCGGACACCTTCCAGGGATGGGGCGGCTCGAACAATACCCAGATCGCCTCCACTCTCGCAAAATCCCAGAAGCCCGTACAGAAGATTCTTGACCGCTTCATCGAAGCAAGTCTGGAAGACTGATTTCCCGAGCAGGTGCTGTTTTTTCGGAAACAGTACCTGCTTTTTTTGCACAATACCGCAGAATTTCCGAAATATTTACCAATCCGAACAAACTCCTGTTACAAATTTGCTATTGAAAAAACAAAATCCTTATTGTATAATATAAGCTAACGTATTTTATAACGGACAGTCGTTCATAAATATACATTTATTCCCGCACCCGTCTCAATTCCATCCCATAGTAAAAAAAGGTTTTGGAGGGGGTGTGGAGAAACCTTTTCCTGAAAAAGGTTCCTCCGCAAAACACCATTTGAAAGGAAAACCACCATGCTGTCGGCATTAAAAAATTTTGGCGTGACGTTTCTGATTGCCGCGCTGCTGTTCGGCGTGCTCGCATACTTTGCGACGGGATTTGTCACCAGTACGATGAACAGCATTATGACCGATGAGGAAGACGAACTCACCGAGATCATGCAGAACGAGGACGGTCAGACTCTTGCCGGCGCCGAAACGGAGCCTCTGCAGTCGCAGAACCCAACCAATGAAAAGATACCGGAGGGCGAAAGCTTCAGTTTCCTTGTCGTGACGACCGACTATCGCCCCGATCTCCACGACAACTACAAGCCCACGCTCGAGCATATGTACAAGACCGACTGGTATTCGATCAGCGCATCCGATACCAGAGGCTGTCTTTCCGGCGAATACCGCGAACCCGAAGCGTCTTCCATTGTGCTCGTACGTGCGGACAAGGAATCCAGACAGTTTGTCTATACGTACTTCTCACCCGAAACGCAGGTTTATACCACGACCGGTTACCATACCCTCGGCGAAGTCTACGGTCTCTACGGCCGGCAGACGCTGGCAGATCACATCCACGCGATGACGGGTCTCAAGATCAAGTACACGCTTCTTCTCAACGCATACAACTTCGACGAATTCGTTGAAGTCTGCGGCGCACCCACCATCAACCTCGCGAAGGACATCTACCAGAACGCCGACATGGTCTATACCACCCAGTTCGAGACCACGAAGGAACATATCGGCGATGACGGATATCCGTGGACGGAGCATCTCCCGAATACGCTGGTGCTCGGTGCGGGCGAAATCGAGCTGACTGCGGAGAATTTCGATATCCTCAATTCCATTACCGAGCAGAATGCGGCGGACGTTGCGGCGAGAGAAGCCTGGACGGTTGAGATCGTCAAGGCGTATCTGAATGCTGTTGTGTCCCATGAAAACAGCAAAGCGCTGCTTGCTCAGCTCATCACGAACAAGTCCGAATGGAGCAACATCGAAGGGCTGAACTATGTGGAACCGGAACCCGAAGTGACCGAACCGACACCGGACGATCCTGCGGCATCCGCACCGGATGCACCGGATGCGCCGGATGCATCGGAAATTCCGGACGCACCGGATGCACCCTCGGAAGATGAACCGTACAATCCGTGGGAAGACACCGGCGGCACATCTTCCGAACCTGCGGAAGGCGAAACTCCCGCAGAAGGGGAAGAACCCGAAACAGAACCCGAGGAAACGATCAACCGGATCTGGCTTCTTGAGCTTGCCGAACCGGAAGGTCCGATCCTTGAGACCAACTACACCATGAACGATTACGACGGCATGCATGAAGTTCTTGAAGCCGTGACGTATTTCGAAGGCGTGTCTGTCTCCTATCCCGGCAAGTTCGTGGAAGCGAACGAAGACAGAGCCGCTTACTTTGACCCCGACCTGCAGGCAGGTCTCGAAAAATTCCATGAATACCGCAATTAAAACCAACCATACATAAAGGAGCACTATCATCATGGCAAGAATGGCAAACTCGGACAAGACGATGGACAAGATCGTTGCTCTCTGCAAGAACAGAGGCTTCGTATACGCAGGCAGTGAAATCTACGGCGGTCTCTCGAACTCCTGGGACTACGGCCCGCTCGGCGTTGAATTCAAGAACAACGTCAAGAAGGCATGGTGGAAGAAGTTCGTGACCGAATGCCCCTACAACGTCGGTCTTGACTCCGCAATCATCATGAATCCCCAGACCTGGGTTGCTTCCGGTCACCTCGGCGGATTCTCCGACCCGCTCATGGACTGCAAGTCCTGCAAGAGCCGTCACAGAGCCGACAAACTCATCGAAGACTACGCGTTCCAGAACAACCTCGACATCAATCCCGCCGGCTGGACCGACGAAGAAATGAGCAATTACATCAGGGAACAGGGCATCGAATGTCCCGACTGCGGCGGCAAGGATTTCACCGATATCCGCAAGTTCAACCTGATGTTCAAGACCTTCATCGGCGTAACCGAAGGTTCCTCCAATACCGTATACCTCCGTCCCGAAACCGCACAGGGTATCTTTGTAAACTTCAAGAACGTGGCTCGTACCACCAGAAAGAAGATGCCTTTCGGTATCGGTCAGATCGGTAAGTCTTTCCGTAACGAAATCACCCCCGGCAACTTCGTGTTCCGTACCCGTGAATTCGAACAGATGGAACTTGAATTCTTCTGCAAGCCCGGCACCGACCTGGAATGGTTCAACTTCTGGAGAAACTACTGCGCAGAATGGCTGTACAACCTGGGCATGACCAAGGAAAACCTCCGTCTCCGCGACCACTCTCCCGAAGAACTGTGCTTCTACTCCAAGGGTACCACCGACATCGAATTCCTGTTCCCCTTCGGATGGGGCGAACTCTGGGGCATCGCTGACCGTACCGACTACGACCTGACCCAGCACCAGAACACTTCCGGCGAATCCATGGAATACTTCGATGCGGAAGCAAACGAAAAGTACATTCCTTACGTTGTTGAACCCTCTCTCGGTGCTGACCGTGTTGCTCTGGCATTCCTCTGCGATGCATATGACGAAGAAGTTCTCGATGCCGAAAAGAACGACGTCCGTGTGGTTCTCCACCTGCATCCCGCACTGGCTCCCATCAAGGCTGCCGTTCTGCCCCTGTCCAAGAAGCTGTCCGATAAGGCAGCAGAACTGTACAACGATCTGGCAAAGAAGTTCACCTGTGATTTTGACGACGCAGGCTCCATCGGCAAGAGATACCGCCGTGAAGACGAAATCGGTACTCCCTTCTGCATCTGCTATGACTTCGACTCCGTGGAAGACGGCTGCGTAACCATCCGCGAACGCGACTCCATGGAACAGATCACCGTTACCGGTGCTGACGGCAATCCCACCGCAAGAATTCCCATGGATCAGGTTGCCGCTCTGATCGAATCCAAGCTGGAATTCTGACTTTGAACTGAAAACGACAGTCCCGTGGTGAAAATTTCACGATTTCGCCCCACGGGATTGTGCCGTTTTATCCTATATCATCATTACAGGAGGCACCCATGACTTTCACTCTGAAATCTTCGGAATCCACTGCAGTTGTCAATACCCGCGGAGGCGAGCTGACCTCCTTCATCCACGGCGGAATCGAGTATGTCTGGCAGGGAGATCCCGCCCACTGGAACGGTCAGGCGCCGCTCCTGTTCCCGGTATGCTGCTCCCCCAAGGACGGCGTGATGGCCCACAACGGCGTGGCATATCCCATGCCCAAGCACGGCTTTGCCCGCAATCTAGAGTTTTTCCCCACCTTCGTTTCCAAGGACCGCGTGATTCTGGAACAGCGTGAAACCGACGAAACGCTCGAAATGTTCCCGTTCTGCTACGCGCTCTGCGTGGAATACGCAGTCAGCGACTCCGGATTTACCGCAAAATTCACTGTAAAGAACCGTGACCGCAACGAAATGACCTTCTGCTTCGGCGGACATCCCGGCTTCAACTGCCCCCTCACCGAGGAAGACGGCGGATTTGAAGACTACAGCCTTGTGTTCGACGACGCTTCCGGATGCACCGTTTCCATCACCAACGCAGGATTCATGGATGCATCCGTTCCCAAGGTGGATCATCTCCGCGGCACCAACGAAATTCCCCTGAAGTATTCCGATTTCGACAACGATGCCATGATCATCGAAAACCTGCCGAAGAAGAAGGTGCGCCTTGTGTCCCGTCTCACCGGCAAGGGTCTGAATTTCACCTTCGACGGCTTCGATGCCCTCGGTCTGTGGACTCCCGACCACAAGCAGTCTCCCTTCATCTGTCTGGAGCCCTGGAACGGTCTGCCCGCAGATGTTGCCGAAACCACCGATGCAAAATCCAAGAAATACGCAAGAACCATCGCCCCCGACGAAGAATACACCGTGGGCTACGAAGTAACCGTCATCCGGTAAAGGAGAAACCATGTCAGAGCTTTGCAATCTCGCAGTGGTGCGTTCGCTGCTTGAAAAATACGGCTGTGCCCCCAAAAAAGGCTACGGTCAGAACTTTCTCATCAATCCGTCTGTGCCCATGCGGATCGCGGAGCTGTCTGCCTCCTACGCCGATCCCGCGAAGCCTGCCGGTGTGCTGGAAATCGGTCCCGGCGTGGGCGCACTGACCCAGTATCTCTGCCGGCACTACGATAAGGTGGTTGCGGTGGAGATCGACCACGGACTGATCCCCCTTCTTGCCGAATCCCTCGGTGAGTACGACAACGTCACCGTGGTGGAGTCGGACTTCATGGAAATTGATCTGCCCGCATTCCTGAGAGAGCACTTCGGCGATATTCTGGATGCCGGCGGAACCATCGGCGTCTGTGCCAATCTTCCTTATTATATCACCACACCCGTGATTATGAAGCTGCTGGAATCCTTCCCTATGACGGAGAAAATTCCGCTGACCTCCATCACGGTCATGGTTCAGCTGGAGGTGGCGCGGAGACTTGCCGCCAAAGCAGGATCTGCCGATTACGGTTCCATTTCCGCAGCCATCGCACTCCGGGCAAATACGGAAAAACTCCTGGATGTGTCTGCCGGCAACTTCCTGCCCGTGCCCAAGGTGGCATCCGCTGTCGTGGGAATCGTTCCGCACGGAGGAATCCGGGAAATCTATCCCGATGCACCGGCCGATGAGGAAGGATGCGCGGCGTTTGCCGAAAATACTTCCGAGCTGATTGCCCTTGCCTTCGGACAGCGCAGAAAGACCCTGGTCAACTCCGTCGGTACAAAGTATCCGAAGGAGAAGACCACGGAAGTGCTGGAAGAGCTTGGCATCCGTCCCGACATCCGCGGCGAAAAGCTCAGCGCGCAGGATTTCTGCCGGATCGCGGATTCTCTGAACAGATAAAAAACGCACCCGTTTCCGTGATGGATTCGGGTGCGATTTTTTTCTTTTGAAGAGTTATTCTCCCAGATTGTACACCACACCGGTGAACAGGGGGATTCCGGTTTCCGTATCCAGAATCATGTAGAAGAACGGACGGTCCAGATGGACGATTTTCTTTTCCACAGGACGGGCAGACGTCATTTTGATGGAAACCTGAGTCATGGCAGCGGCCTTCGTACCGTGCTCGTTGGTGATAACCTTGGCCTTCTGCAGTACCTGATCGATACAGAGGGGAAGTCCTTCTGCGGACAGACCGTACAGCTCAGCCTGAGCGGACATGGCGCGCTTCAGCCCCATTTCTTTCAGCACATCCAGGAGTCCCAGCTCGGTTTCGTACTCAAACTTGGGGATGGAAACGTCAGCCTTGGCCGTACCGGTGAGCGCGGCGGAAATGACATCGGACAGATCGGCATCTGCGAGGAACTGATCGGGATCTCCGTCGGGGAGAACCGCCGTGAAAGCGTAGCCGTCCTTGTACATCTTGGAGAAGCCCACGCCGCCGTCCACTTCAAAGCAGCTGTTTTCGGTGGAGTACATGAATTCAACTTCGTTCTTCGAGCCGTTGGCACTGTGGAACACGCCTTCCCGGATCTGGTATTCTTCATAATCCTTCTCCCACACACCGTCGAACAGTACCGTGTTCAGCAGCATCAGAACTGTTGAAGGATCCAGCTCGGTGACTGCTTCCGGGATCATGCCGTCGGTGTTGTCGCTGACCCAGCCGTTGATCACATCCACATTGGACTGATCGGCAAAGTCAATGGACCGGGATTCGGCATTGTAGTACTTTTCACTGACCGCGCGGAAATCATCCGCCATGGTGAAACAGTTTTGATTGCCCCAGACAGAGTTGGCAGTCCGCACGGTGGATTCTTCTGTTTCTGCAAGCCTGGAGGCATAGCTCCACAGGTATTCGTTCATCTCATCGGTGGGGATTCCGTTCAGTGCCTCGAATTCCGCCAGCGTTTCGCCGGATGCGCCGTTGGAGCAGAGAGTGAGAGCGTATATTGCGGACAGGGGAGAGAGAATGAGGTTTTTTCCGCCGTTTTCTTTGAGACAGTTTTTCAGCATTTCTCCTGAAAATCCGGCAACAGAGGCGGAGAATGTATCATCCGCAGGCTTTCCCACAGGATCCGCAGAGGCGGCTTTGATGGGAACCGGGCTTCCTTTTACGGGAGCGGGTACGGGAATGGGGGAGGAGCACAGTCCGTTCAGGCAGAGTCCGGCGGACAAAAGTCCCAGTACAAATCGTTTCATCAGCATAAGTCATTCATCCTTTCATTGTCTTGTTTCATTTTACCTGATAATCTGACGTTTTGCAAGAGGATTTTGTTCCCGGATATACGAAAAAAATTGCTATTCATGAAAAATTCATAAAAACACGCCAAACGTCTATTGAGATCGGTGGGGAGATGTGATATAATTTACTCTGTAAAATTATGCAGTTATGCAGAAACAGCAGGTGAATTATGGCTAAGGAAAAATATCTTGAATGCGGCAAAGCGGTATCCACCCATGGCGTCAGAGGCACGCTGAGACTGGAATGTTACTGTGACACTCCCGAAAAACTGGCGAAAATGCGCCGTATGTATATCAGAACTGCCTCCGGTGAAATGAAGCTGATGAAGGTGAGAGCGGCGTCCGTGCAGAAGAGCATGGTGCTGGTAACCTTTGAGGATATCACCGATCTGAATCAGGCGATTCTCTACAAGGGAACCACCTTCTACGCCGACCGTGCCGACATGAAGCTGGAAAAGAATCAGGTGTTCATCGCGGACATTCTGGGACTGGACATCATCAACGCGGATTCCGGTGAGAAATACGGGACTCTGGCAGATGTCATCACCCCCGGCGGACGGGAAGTGTATGTGATTGATGACGTGCGCGGCGGTCAGTTCATGATCCCCTGCGTACCGGAATTCATCATCGACGTGAAAGACGAAGGAGACGACGCAGGCATCTACGTCCGTCTCATCGAAGGAATCCGGGAGTGAGCCATGCGCATTGACATTATGACTTTGTTCCCGGAATTCGTGGACTATATCCTGTCCGAAAGCATCATCGGACGGGCGAGACGGGCGGGAAAACTGGACGTACGCACCCACAACATCCGGGATTACTCCGAGGACAAGCACAGACGGGTGGACGACACTCCCTACGGCGGCGGACGGGGCATGCTGATGGCGCCTCCTCCGATCTACAGATGCTGGCAGGCCGTCACCGAGTCCGGCAGAACCGAGAGCAACGTGGAAAAGCCCTATGTGGTGTATATGTCTCCCCGCGGACGGGTGTTCAGCGAATCCGTCGCCAAGGAGCTTGCGCAGAAAGAACAGCTCATCATCCTCTGCGGCCACTACGAAGGGGTTGACGAGCGGCTGATCGAGGAAATCGTGGATGAAGAGCTGTCCATCGGGGACTATGTTCTGACCGGCGGTGAGCTTCCCGCCTGCATCGTCACCGACTGCGTGGGACGGCTGGCGGATGGGGTTCTCGCTCTGCCCGAATGCCACGAAAAAGAGAGCTTCGAGGACGATCTGCTGGAATATCCCCAGTACACCCGTCCGCCGGTATGGATGGGCAGGGAAGTCCCAGAGGTGCTTCTGTCCGGACATCACGCCAACATTGAAAAATGGCGTCTGGAAAAGCAGATTGAAATCACCCGGGAACGCCGCCCCGACCTGATGGCAAAGCGGGAAAAGAAGGACTAAAGCATTCCGAAATACGCAAGAACACCGTTGGTAATGCCTGCCGCGAACAGCTGGGGACTGTACGCCATCAGCTCCGCATCGCCGGGATTGGTGATGAAACCCAGCTCCAGCAGCGTGGACGGCATCCGGGTTTTCCGCAGGACATACAGCCCCGGACGGACGATCACACCCCGGTTGGGCAGTCCGGTGGCGAAGTTCAGCTGCTCCAGAATGTTTTCCGCAAGTATTTCCGCATCACTGTCCCGGCGGAAGACGAACGCTTCGCTTCCCGAGGCGGATTCGATGACGGAGGCGTTGGTGTGGAGACTGAGAAAATAATCGGCGCCCCAGCTGTTGGCATCGTTGACCCGTGCGGCAAGGGATGTGGTATTGGAGGTTCCCAGCTGGGTCCGGGGAGACGGTCGGGACAGACGCACATCAAAACCGTTCTGACGGAGCAGAGCTGCGGTGAGCTGGCCGATCGAGTATACCAGATCCTGTTCCCGGAATCCGTTTCCCTCGCTTCCGGCGTTGGGATTGACAGGGTTATGCCCCTGATCGATGTAAATTTTTGCTGCCATAAACCCTCACTGACAAGTATTATAATAAATAATATGAAAGAATTACAGAAACTCCTTTCCACCGTACGGCAGGCATCCGACCGGTACGGCATGATCGACGACGGCGACAGGATCGCGGTGGGACTGTCGGGCGGAAAGGATTCGGCGGCACTTCTTCTGGCTCTCAGAAAGATGCAGCAGTTCTACCCGAAAAAATACACCCTCTGCGCCGTAACCGCGGATCTTGGATTTCCCGGAACCGACTGGGAGCCGCTGATCCGCTGGTGTGATGAGCTGGGCGTGGAATACCGGATTGCCCGGACACAGATCGCTCAGATCGTCTTCGGGGAGCGGAGGGAGAAAAATCCATGCTCCCTGTGTGCAAAACTGCGTCGTGGTGCGCTGATGAACGAGGTGTCCGCCATGGGAGCCGGCAAGCTGGCTCTGGGACATCATCTGGACGACGCGGCGGAAACCTTCATGATGACCCTGATGCACGAAGGCAGAATCGGCTGTTACTCTCCCGTTACAGTATATGCGGACCGTGGGATTTCGATGATCCGTCCGCTGATTTATACCCATGAAAAGGATATCAAAGCCCTTGTGAACGCTGCGGAACTGCCCGTTGTGAAGAGCCTGTGCCCGGAGGACGGTCATACGGAGAGGGAAGAGATGAAGCAGCTTCTGCGCGGATTTGACAGGGAACACCGGGGACTGTACAAGCGGATTCTCGGTGCCATGGAACGCCGTCAGATTGACGGATGGGGAGAGGAGCCCGCGCTGCAGAATCCCGACAGTTTTCATAATAATTTTTGAAATTCATGAAACTTTTTCGGGGTCCGAAACGTCTTAATAGTAAATGAACCTGAAACTCAAATCCGGACTGATAACTGATGAAAAAAAAGAAAACCAAAGCTCCCGATACGGCTCCGGAGCAGAAAAAAACAAGAAAACCCCGTGTCTCACGCCGTGAAAGAGCGGAACGGAGAAAGACCGGTGTTTTCATGATCCCGTCTTTTCTGGGGATCATGCTGTTCTTTATCGTGCCCTTCATCGTGGTGGTGTATTACTCCCTGATCGGGGATACCACCAATGCCGATTTTGTGGGACTGGAGAACTACGAAAATCTTCTGAACAATTCCGCCTTCAAAATGGCGATGAAAAATACCGGCGTGTTCTCGCTGACGGCGGTACCGCTGGTGGTGCTTCTGGCTCTGGGACTGGCGGTCCTTCTGGATTCCAACATCCCCTACAAGAGCACCTTCCGCACTATTTTTCTCTCGCCCATGATTGTGCCTGCCGCCTCGGTCATCCTGATCTGGCAGGTGCTGTTCGACTACAACGGCGTGGTCAACGACATCACATACCTGTTCGGCGCGGATCCGGTGGAATGGCTGAAGTCCGACTTCGGCTATATCGTGGTGGTGCTGCTGTTCCTGTGGAAAAACATCGGCTACAACATGATCATGTTCATGTCCGCCCTTGCCGCAGTTCCGCGAGGGGTTCTCGAGGTAGCCATGCTTGACGGATGCGGCCCCATGCGGCGGTTCTTCTCCATCAAGCTCAGATATCTTGCCTCCACCATTACTTATGTGACAATTATGTCCCTGATCAACTCCTTCAAGGTATTCCGCGAAGTGTACCTCCTGACCGGGGATTATCCATACGAATCCATGTACACCCTCCAGCATTTCATGAACAACACCTTCCAGGGCTTTGATTACCAGAAACTGTCAAGTGCCGCAGTGGTGCTGTGCCTGATTATGATTGCCATCATCGGCCTTCTGCTGTGGGCTGACGACAGAATCGGAAAGGGGATCGAAGAATGAACGGCGATATCACACTCAATTCCTCCGCTTTCCCCGGACGCGAAGTGCATCATAAAAAGAAGTTCAGCTGGAAGAGAGCACTGTTCCTGCTCTTTGCCATGCTGGTGCTGGTGACGTTCGCATTTCTGTTCCTGTTCCCGACGGTGTTCACCCTGACCAACTCCTTCATGTCCACCACCGAAATCTCCGCCAACTACGGCAAGATTTTCACGGGACTGGGCGTATCCGGGGACGGCGGACGGGTCTTCATCGCGGAAAAGGTAAATCTTCAGCTGATTCCCGACAAAGTCAGCTTTTCCCAGTATTCCACGGTGCTTCTCAAGTCCCCGGAATACCTGATCAAATTCTGGAATTCCGTGTTCTATGTGCTGCCCATCGTCGTTTTCCAGCTGGTGGTGGCGGCGGGCGCATCCTACTCCTTCGCGAGAGTTGACACGAAATTCCGATCCATCGTATTTTTTGCCTACATTATTCTGATGCTCATGCCCTATCAGGTTACCCTGGTGCCCAACTATCTGGTCATCAACGAAATGAACCTGCTGAATACGCGCTGGGCCATCATCCTGCCGGGCATTTTTTCTCCGTTCTCCGTGTTCATTCTCACCAAATTCATGAAGCGGATTCCGTCCGCCATCGTGGAAGCGGCAAAGCTGGACGGGGCGGGGGAATGGCAGATTTTCTCAAAAATCTATATGCCCATGTGCCGCGCAACCCTGTACTCCGTGGCGATTCTGGTATTCATCGACTACTGGAACATGGTGGAGCAGCCCCTGATTCTGCTTACCGACTCGGAGCTGTACCCCCTTTCCGTTTTCCTGTCGAAGATCAACGAAGGGGACACCGGCATCGCACTGGCAATCGCCGTGATCTACATGGTGCCGCCGGTTCTGCTGTTCCTCTACAGTGAGGACTACCTCATCGACGGTATCGCATACTCCGCATCCGTGAAAGGATAACGGAGCCACAACTGACGAAAACACCCATTATTTCAAGGAGACTATGACATGGCAAAGGATTCATCCGTCCGCAGGAATATTATCAAGAATGTGTTCATCATTTTTCTGGTGGTTCTTCTTCTGCTGACGTTTTTCTCCAATACAATTCTGAATTACTCGCTGCCGGAGGTATCCGCGCAGTATCCCAAATACGGTACGCTGTCCACATCCATCAAGGCGACCGGCACCGTCAAGGCCAACGCGAGCTACAACGTGATTTTTGAAGAAGCACAGGCGGAGGCGGAAGGCGGCGTGGTACAGTCCCGGAAGGTTCTGTCCGTGTATGTGAAGGAAGGGGACATGGTTGCCAAGGATTCCCCCATTCTTCAGCTTCAGGGCGGAGCAAGCCAGCAGCAGGCGGCAGTGCAGAAGCAGTACGATGACCTGAAGCGTACATACGATCTGGCTCTGCTGGATGACGGCATCAATACCCTGACCGCCCAGCAGACTCTGGCAGATGCAAAGAAGGCCATTGCCGATGAAGAAGAAAGACTGGCAGAGCTGCAGGAGGAATACAACGCACTTCTGGGCGGCACCGACAATACGGCAGTGATCGAAAACCGGATCGAGTATCTGGAAGGACAGATCGAAGCGGTGGACGAATACATCGCCGACTGTCAGGATAAGATCGCCGAAGCCAAGAGCATGATTTCCCAGGCGGAGAACATGATCGAGAAGGACATTCTCTCCACCCAGACCGTCTCTGAAAAGCTGGCAGAAGCCGAAGCGGAATACAAGCAGCTGGCGGAAGCCTACGAAATGCTGAAGTACGACGTGGACTACTACAAGGGTCAGCTGGAAGACATCAAAACAGCCCAGGCCGACATCGGCGAAGCCAATACCCTGACCAATCAGCTCCGTTCTCTGGAAGATCAGCTGTACGATCTGGAAAAGCAGTACGACCGTGCGGAAGAGGACTACCGGGAAGAACGCCGGGAGTATACCTCTGCGATCAGCGAACTTCAGAAGCAGGTTTATGAGGTATTCGATGAGCTGGTGAAACTCGACGGTGAGCTGACCGATGAACAGCAGACGCAGAAAGAAGCACTGGAATCTCAGCTTGAATCCCTGAACAATCAGATTGACTCCCAGGAAAAGGCGCTTGAAAAGTTTGACAAACAGTACAGCCGCTCCGAAGAAGACCTGTCCGAGCGGATCTACGACCTCGAAGACGACATCCGCAATATCGAGGACAAGCTGGATATCATCGGCATGCCCGAGGTGGACGATGTAATCAACTACGCCACCGACTACGACCTTGCGGAAGCGCAGAAGGCTTACGACAACGCCGAAAAGCAGCTGAATGAAGTCAAGTCCGACTACGAAGCGGCAAAGGCGAGAGTGGAATCCCTCACCAAGCAGTCCGCTGCCGAAGGTACTGCCGGGGAATACGAAGCGGTTCTGGCGACCTACGAAGCCCAGCTGGACAGTCTGCAGGACCAGAAAAAATCACTGAACAAGCAGCTGACCGCAGCGAACAAGGAGCTGGCCGGCACCTCCGCTCCCAAGGATCCTGAGGATGTGCTGGAAGAAATCGAAACCGCCAAGAATACGATCACCAAGCTGAAGACCCAGCTGGAAATCACCGAAGCCACCCAGAACAAGTCCGCAACCTCCGTTCAGCTGGAACGAGAAGATCAGAAGAAGCAGCTGGAGGAACTGGCGGCCAAGCTGGAATCCTATAAAACCGCACCCTCTACCACCGATGTGACCGCTCCCATCGCCGGACGCATTGTTTCCATCAATTTTGTCCCCGGCGATACCGTCACCAGCGGCAATACCGTTGCATCCATCGAGATTGCCGACAAGGGCTACCTGTGCGAAATCTCCATGGATACCGACGAAGCCCGGAAGATCCAGATAGGCTCCCCCTGTACCATTGCCAACAGCTGGTGGTACTCCAACATTGAAGCGTCCGTCACCCAGATCCGCTCCGATCCCCAGTCCCAGGGCAAGAAGCGCATCGTGACCATCGAAGTCAAGGGCGACGTTCACGAAGGACAGTCCCTGACCTTCTCCATCGGCGACAAGAGCCAGTCCTACGATACCGTTCTTCCCAATTCCGCCATCCGCGAGGACAACGACGGCAAGTTCGTTCTGGTGGTGGATTCCAAGAACACTCCCCTCAGCGTACGGTATACGGCACGCCGGGTAAATATCGACGTGATTGCCTCCGACGATACCCAGTCCGCGGTATCCGGGCTCTACGGCAGTGAATTCGTCATCACCAACTCCACCACACCCATCTCCGACAAACAGCAGGTCAGACTTGCGGAAACCTGATGCGAGGTGAACCGTGAACGATAGAGTCAACAGAAAAGTCCTGAAGGCATCGGGGATTCTGGCAATTGTATTTGCAGTCTCCTTGATCCTGACGGGGATATTCGAGCTGTGCGTGATGACTGCCGAAAACAGCATCGGCTACATCCACGCGGGCGACAGATGGTCGGCATCCGGGGAACCCTACGCGGTGATCTCCCTGTATGCGGAGGACAGCGCGGCATTCACCTCCGATCAGGTGGGGCAGTGGGCGTATTCCGTGGACAGCGGTCTGCTGGAGTCCTCCGTTACTCCCAGGGAAAACGCGCGCACATGGGCGTACTGCTGCGGTACGCAGGATGTGCTGACGGTCAGCGGTCCCATGGGCAGTACATCCGCAGAAACCATGGCGGTGGGCGGAGACTTCTTCCTGTTCCATCCCCTGAAGTTTGCCTACGGATCTGCATTCCTCAACGACAACTCCAACCCCATGGGCGTGGTCATCGACCGGGATCTGGCATGGAAAGTCTTCGGGGCTGAGAACATCGTGGGCATGGTTCTGCAGATCGGCGGCGAAGAGTTCACCGTAGTCGGCGTCAGTGAGAGGGAATCCTCCGGCGCGATTTATAACTACACCTACGGCGAGCGTCCCAGACTGTACATGAGCTACGCGGGATACACGAAGCTGCAGGGCGACGGACACATCACCATGTTTGAAGCCGCGCTTCCTAATTCCGTGAAGGGATTTGCGAAAAACATCTTCGACGGCGCTATCCGCGTGAACGAGGAAACCGCATGGGTGTCCGAAGTATCCGACCGGTTCTCCCTGAAGAACCGCTGGGAAAACATGAAGGTGCTGAAATATTCCTGGATCCGTGAAAACCGGATCGAATACCCCTACTGGGAGAACGAAGCCAAAGTGGCGGATTACCGCTGTGCCATTCTCATGATTTTTGAGGCGGCATCCGCGGCAATTGCAGTCGCTGCCATGCTTCTTTCCTTCATACTTCTCCGTGTTTCCGGATATACATTTACGGACACCGTGAAGAACACATGGAAGAAGCTCCCGAAACCGGAAAAGAAGCCGGTCAGAAAGAAAACGAAACAACGGAAGCGCAGAAATCCTGCGGCGGCCGAAACTGAATGAGGTGACAGCATGAATATGAAACGAATCGGTTCGCTCCTTCTGGCAGGCGTGATGATGCTTACCGCGGCATCCTCCCTGACCGCCTGCAAAAAGGACAAGGGACCCGTCATGAGCAAGCGTACCTGTGTGTATGCCGGGGATGAGATGAAGATTCCCGAGGGGATCAGCTATATCCAGAATATGTTTCCGTCCGGCGACAACGTGTACATTATTTACAATACCGAATACTCCGTCGTCCGCGACCAGAACGGTGAGGAGCAGATCCGCAAGGCCGGCTACTACTACGCCGAAATGAACTACGAATACAGCGAGTTTGAAGAACCTGTCATCGAAGTCATGCCCTATGCCGAAACTGCCGCACCCGCTGTAATGGTGGAAACCGAATCCGCAGTGGCAGAACCGGAAGAGGAAACCTCCGCTGATGTGGATCTCAACGGCGACGGCATCATTGATGCGAAGGACAAAGCATCGGGAACAAAGAAGGAACTGCCCAAGTCCGCCGATGAAATCGTCTTCGGCGAGCAGTATTCTTCCGTTCTTCTGCCCGAGGGATGGTATTTCGAACATCAGACCGTACAGAGTCTGGCGGCTCTCCCCATGGGCGGCGGCGAATACCGGGTGACTGAGATTCCCAAGTCCGATCCCCAGGCCTACAGCAGTGCCATGAGCGTTTCTCCGGCAGGGGAGCTGTGCATGATCATGCAGAAGTGGACCTACGACGAAGAGACCATGTCCAGCACAACCAAGTATACACTGGATCGGTTCAGCGTGGAAACCGGCGAGCTGATCGGCACCACCGACCTGAATGCCGTGCTCAAGGCAGCGGATCTGGATCCCGCATCTTTCTACATCGGCAGTCTTGTGATCGATGAGGCGGGAAGCCTGTACATCAGTGCCGATACCATGATTATCCAGCTGAACGGCGACGGCAGCTATGCAGGCAGAGTTGAGCTTGACAGCGGCTGGATCAACCAGCTCAGCGGCATGGGCAATAAACTGCTTGTGGTTTACTACTCCGATACCGCCAACTCCACCATGGTGAAGATCATGGAAAACGGTCAGCTCACCGATGTGGAATCCGAAACCCTGAAGGGCGTGATGCAGAACTACTACGGCGTCTACGGGGCCGGCGAAAACAAGCTGTACTACGGCACCTCCACCGGTGTGTGGGAATATGATTTCACCACCGACACCGCTGCCGAAATTCTCAACTACATCAACTCCGACATCGACTACAACACCGTAAACACTACCAGAGTTCTGCCCGACGGACGGGTGCTTCTCTCCACCACCGACTGGGAAGCCAGCGAAAACCAGACCACACTCTCTCTGCTGGAACGGATTCCGGACGAACAGCTGCAGGAAGAAGTCATCGTGACCCTCGGCTGCACCTACAACAACTATCAGGTGACCAAGGCGATCATCCGCTACAACAAACAGAACACCGGCATCCGCGTGGCCGTGAAGTCCTATGAGCACTATAACAATCAGGACAACGAATGGACGGGCGCCGTTACCCAGTTCAACAACGATATCATCACCGGCAACCTGCCCGATATCGTGTCCATCACCTCCGATCTGCCTTCCGCAAGCTACTTCAAGAAGGGTATCTTCACCGACCTGAACAAGTTCATCGACGATCCCGAGGTGGGCCTTGACAGAAGCAAGTACCTCTCCAATGTCTTTGAAGCCTGCTCCATGGACGGCAAGCAGTATTCCATGATCCTGTCCTTCCGTCTGCGTACCCTGATGGCAAAGTCTAAGTTTGTGGGCACCGAACCCGGCTGGACCTTTGAGGACATGATGAAAGCAATCAACGCCATGCCCGACGGTGCGAGAGCTTTCTTCGATCTGAGCCGCGACAACGTCATTTCCAATTTCTTCTCCATGGCCATGAGCTCCTTCGTGGACTGGGAAACCGGAAAGAACAAGTTTGACTCCCAGGGCTTCATAGACTTCATGAAGTATCTGGCATCCTGCCCCGAAAAGGGATACTGGGAAGAATACTACGATTCCATGGGTGAGGACTATGTCTACGACGAAGACAAGGAACGCGAAATGCAGGAAAACTACGAGCTGCGCCACTACAAGGAACAGGCGCTGTTCGAGTTTGCTTATATCAGCAGCTTTACCGCGCTTCTCGACCAGATGAACACCTTTGCGTCCAGGGAAATCACGCCCATCGGATTCCCCACGGACAACGAAGCTTCCAACGGCGCGGTGATCCTGCCCAACATGGAGCTTGCCATCAGCGCAAAGTCCTCCGCTCAGAAGGAAGCCTGGGAAATCATCAAGTTCCTGATGAACGATGAAGAATCCAGCGAAAACACCTACCGGTTCAGCATCAATCTGGACATCATGGAACGGAATCTGGCGAATGCCTCCGAGAACTACTACTACTACGAAAACACCGATGATGACTACAGCTGGTACGAAGAATACGGCTACTCCCAGGAATACATCGACTACATGAAGAGCCGCAATATCCCCTTCGATCAGGCGGCCTGCGATGCGGTCATGGATCTGGTGAAGGGAGCGACCGAGGTTCAGCGTTCCGACAGCGCACTGGTTGACATCATCAAGGAAGAACTTTCCGTCTTCTTCTCCGGCTCCAGAAGTGCAGAAGAAACCGCAAGAATCATCGCCAGCCGCGCAAACATCTACATCGCGGAAAACTCCTAATGCGGGGCAGCCCCCGCGGGCAGGCTCGGCGTATTGGAAGATGAAATTCGAGCAATTCCCACGACCGTTGAATCTGTGCGGAGATGGTTTGTCCGGGTTTCGGCCGACAGAGATTACAAAAGAGCAGATCCTTCATGGGTCTGCTTTTTGCTTTAACTGGCTGATAGGAATTTGCGAAGCACGGTTTTTTTCTTGTCCTATTGACAAATCGCACAAAAAGGTGTATCATAATACTGTAAAATCCGCGATAATGCGGATTATTAAGTCCGAACACAAAATTTTTACCAAATAAAGGAGAAATCACTATGTTATCTCAAAGACCTCCGATGGGCTGGAACTCCTGGAACACCTTTGGCTGGGCGATCAATGAACAGGTTGTACGTGAAACCGCTGACAAGATCGTTGAAC
>JAFQWY010000016.1 GCA_017407225.1 Clostridia bacterium
CACCCAACGCCGACGATGTGCAGGCGGCAAATGTGGTGTTTACCATTTCCATCGTAGATTAAACTGGAGGACGATATGAAAACATTTACAAAACGATTTTTCCCGATCATTCTGATGTGCCTGATGGTCTGTGCCATCTTCCCGACAGCGGCATTCGCGGCAGAAGCAACCTGCCATTTCTGCGGTGTGACCTGTTCCTATACCGTAGACTACGAACCGTGGACGGACAATATCCACTGTGTCCGTCACTGGTGTTCCAACTGCGGTCTTGATATGTGCGGCGGTGTTCTCGGTGAAGATCACACCATGTCAAACGGTGTTTGTACCCTGTGTGGCTATGATGACGGCACGGGCGGTGACGAGGAAGAAGAAACCGAACCCGAAGTCTGTTACCATTACGATACCTACACAGATTGGTATGGCTGTAACTGGTACGAATACTGTTCCGATTGCGGCGAATACATGGATTCCGGCACAAGCCACGGTTCCACCTATACGGAATGGAGCGGCTGTGATTGGTATGAATACTGCAATGACTGCGATGAACTGATGGACAGCGGTACAAGTCACGGCAGTTACAGCTACAGCGCATGGGAGTATTACAACACTTCCCGTCACCGCCGTTATTACTCCTGCGATGACTGCGGCGATGGCTACTACACCTACGGCTACCACTCCACCACAACGGAATATACCTCATACAGCAGTTCTCAGCACACAGTCGGTAGTTATTGTGCCACCTGTAATTCCTATGTCGGGTCAGAATCTTATGAAAGCCATGATTTCACTTATGGCTCATGGACGAAGTACAGCAGCAGTCAGCACCGCCGATCTGTGTCCTGCTCCGAGTGCGGATACAGCAGTTATGAATATGCCGGTCATTCGCTCAGCTACGGTGCATGGACGGAATATTCCGACACACAGCATAAGCGCACCGTGTCCTGTTCCGTTTGCGGGTACAGTACCACAGAATACGGTTCTCACTCCGATACCGACAATGACGGCGAATGCGATTCCTGCGGCTACGGAATGTCCTATTTCTCCGTAACCGTTCCCGCAGTTATGATGATGGTGGTATCCGAAAACGGCGAAGTCACCGCCGCCACCAACGCGGTCATCATCAACAATTCCTCCGCCGCCGTTGTTGTCAGCGATGTCACCATTCTCTCCGCCGACGGCTGGACAATTGCACCCTATGAAACCAATATGGCGGACGAAAAAGTGAACTCAAACCTCATCGGTTTCCGTATCGAAAACATCCGCACCACCGATTACGGTGACAGCGAATCCTTTGCCGGAAACTGGACGGTTGACAGCGGTGATGAACTGCCGCTCACTTACGATGCCGTAGTTTCTGCCGCTTCTCGTGCGATTACCGATGAACAGGTACTGACCGTCATTTTCGTGATCGAGTGGGCAGTATAAGTCCCATAAAATTCTCCGCAGGAGGTGGTGCATATACAGGAAGAAATCGAAAGCAGAACCGTTGCATTGTCCGTCAGCACGGCAAAACTGACCGGACGGATATTCAAAGCGGCGATCTGCAAATACCTTGAACACCGCAAAAATAAACAGCGGGATGGTCCCGTTGTTCCGCACGGAAAGCAGTCCGTAAAACAGCTTATCGGTCAGAATCAGGGCGTTTCCACCATCGAAAGCAATGATCCGAATATCCGTGATTTCGACAGAATCGCCCGTAAATACGGTGTGGATTATGCCATTAAAAAAGTGAAAGACGATGACGGAAAGCATAAGTATGTCATCTTCTTCAAGGCAAGAGACGCCGATGCGCTGACGCAGGCGTTCACCGAATACACCCGCAAAACTGCCGAGCGCGAGAAAAAGCCGTCTGTGCGAAAGCTGCTCCAAAATCTTATTGCAAAATCCAGAAACAAAGAGCGCGAACGTACAAAGGACAGAAACCGGGGGCGGAACGATGAGCGGTAAACTGAAAAAGACGATCATTATGCACATCCCGTATACTTTCATCGGTCTGTTCGCCACAAAGCTCGGTCAGATGTGGCGGTATACCGGCGGTACAAAGCTGGGCGAGAAAATCATGAATCTCGGTGAGGGATTCTTCGCCGCGATGGAAAATCCCATGCCCAGCTTTCATCCGTTTGACCTCTGCATAGGACTTGTTATTGCCATAGTCTTCCGTCTGATCGTTTACGGCAAATCGCAGAACGCGAAGAAATACCGTAAAAATGAGGAATACGGTTCTGCCCGATGGGGAAAGCCGGAGGACATTGTGCCGTACATTGATCCCGATTTCAAGAATAATGTGATTCTGACTCAAACAGAACGGCTCACCATGAACAACCGTCTGAAAGATCCGAAAACGGCACGGAATAAAAACGTGCTGATCGTTGGCGGCTCGGGTTCGGGCAAAACGCGCTTTTTCATCAAACCCCAGATCATGCAATGCCACAGTTCCTATTGCATCACTGACCCGAAAGGCAGTCTGGTGTGTGAAACAGGAAAGATGCTTCAGCGGAATGGATATAAAATCAAGATTCTGAACACGATCAATTTCGCCAAGAGTATGCACTACAATCCGATGGCATACATCCACTCGGAAAAAGACATTCTGAAACTGGTCACTTGCCTGATTGCCAACACCAAGGGTGAAGGAAAAGGCGGAGATGATTTTTGGGTGAAGGCTGAAACGCTTCTGTACACCGCGCTGATTGGCTATATTCATTATGAGGCTCCCGCCGAAGAACGGAACTTCAACACGTTGATTGAGATGATTAATTCGATGGAAGTCCGCGAGGATGACGAGGAATTTGAGAATCCCGTTGACATCATGTTCCGCGAACTCGGTGAAAAGAATCCGAATCACTTCGCTGTCCGCCAATATGCCAAATACCGCTTAGCCGCCGGCAAGACTGCTAAGTCGATTTTAGTGAGCTGCGGCGCGCGCCTTGCCGTATTCGATATTGCGGAACTCCGTGAAGTGACCGCCTATGATGAACTGGAACTGGATACCCTCGGCGATCGTAAGACAGCGTTATTTCTCATCATGTCCGATACGGATGACAGCTTCAACTTCCTCATTTCCATGTGCTACACCCAGCTTTTCAATCTTCTCTGCGAAAAGGCGGATGACGTTTACGGCGGCAGACTGCCCGTTCATGTGCGCTGTCTTATCGACGAAGCGGCGAATATCGGTCAGATTCCGAAGCTGGAAAAGCTGATCGCCACCATCCGTTCCCGTGAGATATCCGCCTGTCTTGTTTTACAGGCACAGTCTCAGCTCAAGGCGATTTACAAGGACAACGCCGACACCATCATCGGCAACTGCGACGCCCGGCTATTCCTCGGCGGTTCCGAACCGACCACCTTGAAAGAACTTTCCACCGCACTGGGCAAGGAAACCATCGACACGTTCAACACCGGGGAATCCCGCGGCAAAGAGGTTTCGCACAGCCTGAATTATCAGAAACTCGGCAAGGAACTTGCATCTGTCGATGAACTCGCAGTCCTTGACGGCGGCAAGTGCATCCTACAGCTTCGCGGCGTCCGTCCGTTCAAATCGGACAAATACGACATTACTCAGCACCCCAACTATAAATACCTCTCCGATACCGACCCGAAAAACAATTTCGACATCGAGAAGTTTTTATCCACACGCTTAAAGACAAAACCAAACGACACTTTTGATACCTACGAAATAACCGATACCGCTGACGAATAATCGGCGGAATTTTCATGAAAAAGTGAGGTGAACTTTTAGCAACTCGTAAGTATCTAAGCCCCCCGATTCGCGCTGATCCCCACTTCCATATAAATCAACCACCATTCAATCAAAACCACAACAAATTTTTTATTATGAAAGGCGGCATATGCAGCATACTTGCTGCGGCCGAACAAAGGTGAAATTTATATGGAATTCTTCAACGCTGCAATCGAAACTCTCCAGACTCTTGTTGTTGCTCTCGGCGGTGCGCTCTGCGTATGGGGCGGTATCAACCTTCTCGAAGGTTACGGGCAGGACAACCCCGGTGCTAAATCGCAGGGCGTCAAGCAGCTCGTTGCGGGCGGCGGTGTTGCCCTCATCGGTATCACCCTGATTCCGCTTCTTTCCGGTCTTCTTGGCTGATCGAACATGAACCGTAATTCAACCCGCAAAACCTACATGGTACGCGCTCCTACGGGGGCGCGTGCCGGAAAGGAGGGATAAGTTATAGACGGTATTATCGAATCTATAACCGAATGGCTGAAAGGTATGCTTGTTGATGGCACGATGAGCAATCTGACCGGACTGTTCGACTCCGTCAATGAAGAAGTCGCAGACATCGCAACACAGGTGGGACAAACGCCAGC
>JAFQWY010000125.1 GCA_017407225.1 Clostridia bacterium
ATTTTTCTGTTTTTGAAGTATATGTAATTATTCAAATATCTTGACTTTATTGTAAATTCGTGATAAGATTTGTAAGTATTTTTATATCGAAAGGAATTATCCGATGAAAAAGAAAATCGCTTTTCTCCTTGCGGTTCTGATGCTTGTGGGATCCTTCACCGCCTGCTCCGAATCCCCGGCGAACACTGAAACCGAAGCCGGCAGCACCGCTTCCACCGAAGCAGCCGACGCTACCGCAGACACTGCTGAAACCGCAGATCCCAACGCACGTCTTGATGACGGTCTCGAAGACGGCGTAACCTACGACGGCTACACCTACCACATTGTACAGCACCTCTACGACTACTTCGTTGCAGAAGAACTCACCGGCGAACCCATCAACGACGCAGACTTTGAACGTATGACTGCTGTTGAAGACAAGCTCGACATCGACATCGACTGCTTCGAATTCACCGCAGACGCACGCGGCGGTCAGAACTACATCGCCCCCATCGTTCAGTCCGGTACCAATGACATCGACCTTCTCAACCTCACCACCTACTCCTCCTGCAACGCACTTCTCGCAGGTCTTCTCGTTAACCTTTACGATGTTCCGAACCTCGACCTGACCCAGCCCTGGTGGGATCAGCGCTGCATCGAAGAATGTACCTTCGTTGACAAGGTATACTTCATGACCGGCGACATCTCCGTTTACGACAACAACGCTACCTTCTGTGCATACTTCAACAAGAACATCGCTGAAGAATACCAGCTGCCCAATTTCTACGATATGGTTGACAACGGCACCTGGACCATCGAAAACTTCCAGAAGCAGGCTGAAGCGATCACCGCTAACCTTGACCTTGACAATGACGGCAACCACATAAATGATATTGACGACATCTACGGTATCTGGATCTGGGACGACGTTATGATGGGTATCGTCAACGCCGCTGACATCAAGTGCTGCACCATCAACAAGCAGACCGGTGACATCGAGCTGACCCTCATGTCCGAAAAATTCCTTGACGCATTCAACAAGTTTGCAAATTACGCATTCAACCTCGACGTAACCTGCGCTTACCAGAGAAACGGCTATGCTGCTGACTACGGCGCAATCGGCTTCCGTGAAGGACGCGGCCTGTTCCTCCTCCAGTCCCTCGGCACCGCTCCCAGCTTCCGCGAAATGGAAGACGAATTCGGTATCCTGCCCCTTCCCAAGTATGATGAACAGCAGGAAAACTACATTTCCTCCGCTGCTTCCTGGAGCCTTCCCCTCTACTGCATCCCGCGTCTGACCTATGGTAACGAAGGTTACTCCAGAAACGGTCACATCACCCAGATGCTCGCATACGAATCCATGTACACCATTACCCCCGCTTACTACGAACAGACCCTTCAGAACAAGGTATCCCGTGACGAAGAATCCGCAGCTATGCTCGACCTGATTTTCAATTCCCGTGCATTCGACTTCGGTTGGTACTTTGAAGTTGGCGGCTACAACGAAACCATCATGAATATGCTCCGCAACTATTCCTATGAATTCGCTTCCGCTTACCAGAGATCCAGCAAGATGGCTACCAAGTCTATCAGCAAGTACAACGAATACATCCGCGAACTGGAAAAGGGTGAATAATCTCCCTTCCTGCAATTCAGCAGACATCTAAGCAGCCATAACCGCTCACTCCGCGGTTTCCACCATGGAAACGCGCTGTGGGCGGTGTTTTTTTGTTTAAGACCTCTATTGACTTCATCCATCGTTTCTGTTATGATGTATACTGTATGATTTCATAAAATTGAAAGGATATCAAAACATGAAACGCAAGATTTCCCTCCTTCTGGCGCTGCTGATGCTGGGTTCCCAGTTCGCAGCCTGCTCCGAGTCCACTGACAATGCTGACGCCACCACTGCAGACACCTCCGCTCCGTCCGCTGACGCAGTTGAAACTCCCGCAGAAACTGAAGATGTCTCCCTCATATTCGATCTGGCTCCCCAGAACTTCGACGGCTACACCTTCAACATCTATCAGCACTATGTTTCCAACGGCTGTCACCTGGACTTCATGGCTGAAGAAATCACCGGTGAACCCATCAACGACGCCGATATGGAACGCCGCACTATCGTAGAAGATAAGTGTAATGTTACTATCGTTCCCATCCAGATTGACGGTACCGCATGAAACGGCCACAACACCATGGAAATCGCAGTCCGCGCAGGCACCAACGACTACGACCTGGCAGGTATGTCCGCTTATGCATGCTCTTCCAGCCTTCTGGCCGGTCTTCTCACCGACCTGAACACCATCGACAATCTGGACATGTCCAAGTCCTGGTGGGACCAGTACTGTAACGAAGAATGTACCTTCGGCAGCTCCCTGTACTTCATGACCGGTGATATCTCCATCAACGACAATAAGGCAACCTACTGCTACTACTTCAACAAGTCCCTTGCAGCTGACTACCAGATTCCTAACATGTACGATGATGTCAACAACATGAAGTGGACCATCGACAAGTTCAAGGAATACGCAACCATCATTCCCACCGACATGGACACCGACAACGACGGCAAGCACGTCAACGACACCGATGACACCTATGCAGTATGGATCTGGGACGATATCATGATGGGTATCGTTAACTCCTCCGGCGTAAAGTGCGCGACCATCACCGACGGCAAGCTCTCCTACACCCTCAACAACGAAAAGCTCTACAACGCATTCGATAAGTTTGCTTCCTACGCATTCGACCAGGGTATCACCTGTGCATACCAGCGCTCCGGTTACGACAAGCAGTACGGTCAGATCGGCTTCAACGAAGGCCGCGGTCTGTTCCTCCTGTCTTACCTCTGGGACGCAACCGCATTCCGTGATATGGAAGACGACTTCGGTATCCTTCCCATGCCTCTGTTCGATGAAACCCAGACCCGTTACTACAACTCCGTTGCTTCCTATCCTATGAGCTTCTTCGTAGTTCCCATGTGCTCCTTCTCCGCTGAAGAATTCGCACGTACCGGCTACATCACCCAGATGCTCGGTTACGAATCCAAGATTCACATGACCCCCGCTTACTACGAACAGACCCTTCAGAACAAGGTATCCCGTGACGAAGAATCCGCAGCTATGCTCGATCTGATCTTCTCCACCCGTACCTACGACTTCGGCTGGTACTTCGAACTCAGCGATCTGGGCGGCGTTCTCATGAACTCCCTCAGAAACTACGACAAGAACCTCGCCTCCGCAATCCGCGCAAAGGACAAGGTTGTCAAAAAGTCCATCGACAAGTACAACGAAGTTATCGCCGAACTCGGTCAAGTGGAATAATCCCGCCTGAATTAATACTTCGCCCCGTGGATCCTCACGATCTGCGGGGTATTTTTTTGCGGATTGTACGATTTCTTTTGTGAATTCTGACTTGCAGAGCGTGAAAAACTGTGCTATAATCAGGTAAAAAGACGGAACACAAGGAGGGTATTATGGCTTTTCTTTTTCATGGAATCTCCGGAATCGAAGTGGGGGACCGGAACGCTCTTGACTTCGGCGCGGATCCCGCGGGACTGGCCGATTCCACAGCGGCGATCCAAACCGCTCTGGATTCCTGCTCCGAGCTTGGCGGCGGCACGGTATATCTTCCGGAAGGTCGTTATCTCATTACCGCCACGGTGCGGATCCCTGCCTTCACTTCCCTCTGCGGCACTGACGGCACCGTCATTCTGGCAAAACCGCCTCAGACCACGGCTCCCGAAGGAATTCTCTTCCGGATCGGCGGCAGTGCCGGTGTGTGCGGACTGACAGTCTGGTACCCGGATCAGCGCATCGACGATGTCAATCCTTATTCCTACACCTTCTACACCGACGGACTCCACGAAAACTTCATGCTTGCGTCCATATACCACTGCACCGTCATCAACGGGTATCTGGGCATCGGTGCCTGTGTGTTCGAAGACAATCCCCACGAAATGCTCACGGTCGATCACTTCAGTGGAACTTTTCTCTCCTCAGCCGCCGTGGTTTACAACCAATGCGACGTTGGCACATGGAAATCCGTAACGGTCTCCCCGAAAATCTGGGCGGATGCGGCAGAGTTTAATCCTCCGTCCTGTGAGGAAATCGCAGCATACACCCGCGAAAACACTGTGGGACTGACCCTGGGGGATCTGGAATGGACGGAATTCGCCGATACCTGCATCGAATCATGCAAAACCGGCATCCGTATTGTCAAAGGCAAGCGGATCGAATTCGCCGGTTCTCTGTATGATCTGCGGATCCATGACTGCGGTACCGGACTGCTCTGTGAAGCCATGGACGAACGCTGGGGTACTGTCATCGCCGACGGCATAATCGAAGGACGGAAGTATGCTGTCCGCAATCTGACCGGCGGTGTGGTGAAACTGTGCGGTGCTCAGCTGAACGGACAGTGCGAAGGCGAAATTCAGAAGGATTCTGTCCATGACTTCCATCCCCGTGAGATTGACTGGAATAAAGTACACGTTCAGCCTGCCGGAAATCTTCTGATAACCGATGGTCTGGGCGTTCCACACAATGACGCAGAAACTGCACCGGATGTGACAAAGGAGCTTCAAAAACTGATCGACCGGCTGGCAAAAGACGGAGGCGGTGTTCTCTACCTCCCTGCCGGGGTTTACCGGATGAACAAATCCCTCATCGTTCACGAGGGGATCCAGCTCCGCGGCGCATCGTCCGTTCCCACCCGTGCTCAGGGATGCAAAGCCGGCGGAACGGTGATCTACTGCGGCTTCCGGAAAACGCCTGCCTGCGACATTCCCGAATGCGGACGCGCCTTCATTACACTGCGGAAGAACGCCGGAATCAAAGGGCTCCGGATCCTCTGTCCCGACAATAATCCGCCGAAGATCAGGGAAACCTCCTACATGATCCGGGCGGATATCTCCGTCGGCAGCGGAAATTCCTACTGCGAAAACGTATGCATCGCCGGTGCTTCCCACGGAATCGACTTCCGGTGTGACAATCACTTCGTAAAAAAGCTGGTGACTCTCTGCTACACCGTCGGAATGCAGCTGGGCGGACGGAACGGTCACTGCGAAGGCTGCCTCCAGAACGGTACAGTGCTGGTGCGATCCAACGACAAGGGACGTACCAATCCCCTGAATGAACGGGATGTTTTCACTGCCCTGTTCGACCCCATCACCCGCAAAAAAGCTGCACTGATGGTAATCTTCCGTGCATACGGCCAGGTGGTCTTCAATACCTTCGCCTATGGTGTGAGACATCTGGCATACATTAATCAGTCACGGAATGTCCTGCTGTGCAATGTGGGAGCCGACAACATCGGATACGATGCCGGGCAGATATTCGCTCTGGACAGTACCTTCACCACCGTCAACTCCATGCGGTACAACGGACACTCCGTGGATCTCATCCGAAGTTGTGCCAAACTGTATAACCGACTGACAATTCTTGATAAATACGAGGAAAACACCATGATCCAACCGCCGAAAATCATCTCCGAATTTCTGCTCGCTCACAACATTCCTCTCCCTGACGGCGGCGTAACCCGCTGGATCCTGAGGGAGGACGAATCCCTTTATCAGACTGACGGAACCATTCCCATGGACAATCCCATGTGGATCCGTCTCAATGGAAACCGCCTTGGCGCCGTCATGCTGGAAACGGGCGGTGAGGAGCATTATGCCGAATACTCCCTCGCCACCGGACAACAGCTGGGACACGATATCCCCACACTGGGACGTGTTGTCTGCCATTTCACCGGTGACGGCGACGACCTGTACTTCGCCAACTACAGCGACGGAAGCGTGTCCCGGTCCCACTGCGGCGAAGTCATGCGCATCGAACACACAGGACAGTGCGGCCCCAATGCCAAGCGCCAGGAGCGTACTCATGTCCACCAGTGCATACTCTCTCCGAACAAAAAATACGTTCTCGTCTGCGATCTGGGGCTTGATACGGTTTTCGTCTACGACCGTGAACTGAAGCTCATCTCCTCCGCAAAAGTCCCCGCAGGCCACGGTGCCCGTCATTCCGTGTTCTCAAATGACGGTACGAAGCTGTATACCCTCAGCGAAATGGGCGGCTCCGTCACCACATTCGCATGGGACAACGGCACCCTCACCCCCATCTCCACCGTGGATGTAAAGCCGGAAGGCAGTGAAGGACAGCATAACGACTCCGCCGCCATCGTACTTTCCGCAGATGGCAGGCACCTCTACGCCACCAATCGGTTCATCAACACCATCTGCCACTGCGTAATCGGTGACGACGGTCTGCCGGTGCCTGTTTCCCAGACTGTCTGTGCGGGAGATCATCCCCGTGACTTCCGTCTGATTGCCGGAGGAACCTACGCAGTCTGCGCAAACACCTTCTCCGACTCCATCACACTGTACCGTGTGGAACCGGACGGTGAGCTGACTGAGCTTGAAACCTATCCCTGCCGTGCAAAGCCCCTCTGCATCGAGGAAATTCTCTGAGAAAGGACTCTATCATGAACGAACGAAGAAACGCCCTTCTCGCCAATTTCAGAAAATACGAGGATGTGATCGAAGAACGTCTTCGCCACACCATCGAAAACGACCGGAAAACCAAAGCGGTATTCCATATTGTGGATAAATCCGGTGTGCCCGTCAAGAATGCAAAGATCCGCGTGACCCAGACCGATCACGATTTCAAGCTGGGTGCCAACTGCTTCATGCTGGATGAATTCGAGTGTGAGGAGAAGAACGCCATATATAAGAAAACCTTCGCCGAAACCTTCAATCTTGCCACAATCCCCTTCTACTGGAGTGATCTGGAGCCGGAACAGGGCAAGCCGCGATTTGCAAAGGATTCTCCGAAAATCTACCGCCGTCCCGCACCGGATCTCTGTCTGGAATACTGCGAGGAAAACGGCATCACACCCAAGTGCCACTGTCTCAACTACGATGTGTGGACTCCGCTCTGGGTGCCGGATGACATCGACTCCGTGAAATATTATCTGGAAAAGCGCATTGCCGAATGTGCGGAACGGTACCGTCACAGAATCCCCGGCTGGGAAGTCACCAACGAGCTGTACTGCGGTAAATACGATACCTACAGCCAGAACCGCAAGTCCACTCAGTTCTTCACCGACCGGAATGTGGTGGAGTGGAGCTTCAGCACTGCACGGAAGTATCTGCCGAACAACGAGCTGATCATCAACGAAGCCGACGGATGCTGGACAAGTCTGTTCAAGTACCAGCGCGGCCCGTACTACACCCAGATCGAACGTGCACTGGAAAAGGGTGCCCCCGTGGATGCAGTGGGGATGCAGTTCCACCGGTTTGTGCGGAAAGAGCATGAAATTGAATCCTGCCGTATGTACTACGATCCCATGCATCTGTATACTGTCATGGAAACCTACGGCAAGCTGGGACTGCCTCAGCAGATCACGGAAATCACTGTTCCCTGCTACTCAGACAATCCCGATGATGAACTGCTGCAGGCGGAGATTCTGGAGTATCTTCTGAAAATCTGGTTCTCCAATCCCCTCATGGAAGCGGTGATCTACTGGAATCTGGCAGACGGTTATGCGGCATTCGCTCCCATCGGTGACATGACTGCCGGTGAAAACTACTACTACGGCGGTCTGATGCGCCACGACATGACACCCAAACCGGCTGTGGAAATGTTCCGGCGGTACATGAAAAAGGAATGGCACACGGACGCGGACTTCACCTGTGATGAGGGCGGCTGGGGTGCGTTCCGCGGCTTCTGCGGCTGGTACGATGTAACCGTGGAAGCGGACGGCATCTGCCATACCGAACGGGTACACGTCACAAAGAAGAGCAGCAATCGCTTCCACATAGTGGTATAACAAAAGAACAGCGGACTCCCGTGAAAAGGAATCCGCTGTATTTTTATCTTCACCGGTTCAGGCAGACATACATGGACGGCATTTCGTTTTCCGTCCAATCGGTGGAAAGACAGCCCCGCCGGATCATTTCCGCCGCAGGAGCACAGATGCCGCTGAAATAGATATCCGCGGCCGCGATGGTTTTCACCTGATCCTGCAGATGCTTCGGGGTGTGCTCGGACAGAATTTTCTCCGCTGCCCTGTTCATGTCCGCAAGAATTCCCAGAATTGTCCCATCGATGAAATCGCCCACCATTTTCTGTGCAGCCGCCGCCTGCTCCTGCGTGTACACCGGAGCCGCAGAAAAGTACCGTCCATCCTTCCGGATCACATAACCCCGCCGTATCATAAAATCCACGGCATCCATGTCATACCTGCTGAAATCCCCTGCTCTGCCGGCCGCAATGTCGCACAGGATATTGATATACCGCTGATTTCCGTAAAAATCATGATGTTCGCAGGTCGGCTTCGGCAGATAGTCCAGAAACTGAATCCTGTCTCCTTGATCTCCGTCAACAGTGCAGTAATTGAACAGGGCTTTCTCCTGCTTCATCTGCTCCATGAGATACAGGTAAGCGTGTTCTCCCCATCCGGTAACGGGAGCTTCTGTGGATGGCATCTTCAGCCTCACCATGGTCAGGAAAATCCGTGCTGCCATCTGCCATTTCACGGAGTTATCCGAAAAATCCGAACCGGTATAGCCAAGTGCACGGAATTCTTCCAGATTTCCGTCAATAAATCCACCGATTTTTTCAGCAAGAATTCCGTGGTATTTCTCAGCACTCTTTTCCATTTCATCGAAGCATTCGGTGGTAATGATGATGACATTCGTGGTATATCTGGGGCCGTCCTTCACCAGAATCTTCCGGTTTTCCATGGCTGCAATCTCGTCGTCCAGATAGGGCAGAGGAATTCCCGTTTCCAGACTGATCTGCTCCGGCGTCAGAGCGGCATTGTAGCAGGCACCGGCGATATTCTGGCGGATTTTACCCTTCATGAAGTCAGAGAAATAGTTGGTGCCTTCCCCGCTGTACATGGGGGTGAGGGATTTTGGGTTGTAACTGAGTTCGCCAAGTTTCCGTTCCATATTCATACCTTCTTTCAGAATTTTCCGTGAGCGGAACAGCAGGTATTTCACCATGCTCTCGCTGACGGACAGTTTTTCCGCGATTTGGGTGCAGGTGTTTTTCTCCGTATAGTACAGAATTACCGCACGGCGATGCTGCTCGTTCAGAAGACCCAGCTCACGCCGGAGAAGCGCAATCTCTTCGCTGTCTTCCTCTTCCGCAAAGTAGCGATCCTCTTCCGCCGGTGTGATTTCATCGGTCAGCTCGCATTCGTTCCGCAGCTTCTTTTTTCTGTACCACTGTTTGTATACATTCCCTGCCACTGCCCACATGAAACCATAGAATGCACCTTCATCCCGCAGATTTCCTGCGGATTTCAGCAGCTCGTACAGGATTTCCTGGGACAGATCTTCCGCATCTTCACGGTTCGATGTTCTTGCCATACAGTAGGTGAAAATCGTTTTTGAGGCGTCCGCGATTTTCTCGCTCAGGTTGTTGTTCATGTTTTCCTCCCGGAGGTTTTTGAAGCTTCTGCCAATATAGTGAAACAATTCTGAAACGGTTAGGATTTTACGGAAACTTTTTCAAAAAATATGCGTACACCGTCCGGCATACGCATATTGCAGGTTATTCAGACTTACAGATCTTCGCCTTCGTCTTCCTCTTCTTCCAGAAGGGGCTTCTGGCAGGCAGGGCAGATCACGTCTTCGGGGTTCACGGTGTCGTCGAAGTAAACCTTACCGCCGCAGTTGGGGCACATAGCGCAGTAGAATTCTTCGTCTTCGTCGTCATCATCGTCGCCACAGCAGTCGCAGCAATCACAGTCGTCATCGCAGCAGTCGCAGTCGTCATCATCATCGTCGTCACAGCAGTCGCAGCAGTCACAGTCGTCCAGATCTTCGTAAACGAATTCTTCGACTTCACCCAGGTCTTCATCGATTTCTTCGATGTATGCGTTGCATACGTCCAGTTCGTCACGGAGGGTTTCGATTTCGGAAGCCATCTTGCCGCAAAGGTCCGCCAGAGCAGCGATAACCTTGCCTTCGGGAGTGGTGGTGTCGAGGTTTGCACCTTCGATCAGACCCTTGATATATGCGCTGGTTTCTTTGATAGTCATAGTTGATTCTCCTTATTTTTGGTGGAATGAATCAAGGCTGCCCGAAATAATTGAGTAGCCTTGATGTAGAGTATTCAGTTAAAAGTTCGGGCAAACCGATTCCTGCACCAATCAGCGCAGCGGACGGTCGTGAACTATGCATAAACCACAGTTCAAAATACGCCGAGCCTGCCTGCGGGGGCTTCCCCGCAACTTATGCTCTTTCGAGGTATTCGGAGGTTCTGGTGTCGATCTTGATCTTGTCGCCGGTGTTGATGAACAGAGGAACACGGATCGCTGCACCGGTTTCTACGGTAGCCATCTTGGAAGCACCGGTAGCGGTATCACCGCGTACGCCGGGTTCACAGTCAACAACTTCCAGTTCAACGAACATGGGGGGTTCAACTGCGAAGGGCTTTTCCTGATAGGAACGAATGGTGCACATCATTTCTTCCTTGACGAACTTGAAGTTTTCGCCGATCAGATCCTGACCGATCGGAACCTGTTCGAAGGATTCCATGTCCATGAAGTAGTAAAGGTCGCCGTCGTTGTAGAGATACTGCATTTCTCTGCGTTCGATTCTTGCATCGTTATACTTGTCGGTGGGGGAGAAGGTCTTTTCAACCACTGCACCGGTGATAACGTTTCTCAGCTTGGTACGAACGAAAGCAGCACCCTTACCGGGCTTAACGTGCTGGAATTCGATAACCTGCATTACCTGACCGTCCATGTCAAAGGTAATACCATTCTTAAAATCGCCTGCTACAACCATAGTAGTTTTTGCCTCTTTTTTACGGAGACAATCTCCTTTCGCGTAAAAAATTACTTGAATTATAATACACTCTATTTTATACTATTTTTACGCATTTTGCAAGGGGGTATACGATATTTTTTTGAATTTTTATAGATTTTTTGAAGTTTTTTACTTGCCGAGCTTTCTCTGGATCAGTTTTACCGCTTCAACAACAGGGATTACACACAGACCGAGAGCAATTGCGATAGCATATTCGGTCAGGTTTACGTGAGTGAAGTCGAATGCAGCTGCGAGGAAAGGTACTTCGCATACCAGAGTGGTGAGCACAAAGCTTGCCACTGCCGCGATGTTGAGCATCTTGTTGAAGCCCTTGAGCTGGAAAATGCTCTTGCGCTGGGATCTGAGGTTGAAGCTGTGGAAGATTTCCGCCATGGACAGGGTCAGGAACGCCATGGTGATACCGTGGTCCCCACCGCCCATTGCTGCACCGATAAAGTAGGAGATCAGCACCAGAACGGAAACCAGGAGACCCTGATAGCCGATGTCGAAGCCCATGCCGCCGGCGAATACGCCTTCCTTGGCATCACGGGGCTTGCGCTGCATGATATCTGCCTCACCCTTTTCCATACCCAGAGCAAGTGCCGGGAAGGTGTCGGTAATCAGGTTGATCCAGAGGAGATGTACGGGCTTGAGAACGGTAAAGCCCATGAGAGTTGCTGTAAAAATGGTAATCACTTCGCTCATGTTGGAACCGAGGAGGAACTGGATCGCCTTGCGGATGTTGTCGTAGATCCGTCGTCCTTCTTCCACGGCAGATACGATGGTGGCAAAGTTGTCGTCCGCCAGAACCATGTCCGCCACGTTCTTGGTAACGTCGGTACCGGTGATACCCATACCTACACCGATGTCCGCAGACTTGATGGAGGGGGCATCGTTGACACCGTCACCGGTCATGGCGGTTACATAGCCTGCCTTACGCCACTGGTTGACGATGCGGGTCTTGTGCTCGGGCTGAACGCGCGCATATACGGAGATGTTCTGATATTCCTTTTCGAAGGTTGCGTCATCCAGCTGGGACAGTTCTGCGCCGGTGAGGGCATACTGACCTTCTCCGATGATGCCCAGTTCCTTTGCAATGGCAACGGCAGTGTCTCTGTGGTCACCGGTGATCATGATGGGACGGATGCCCGCACTTCTGCACTGTACGATGGAATCCTTTACTTCGGGACGGACGGGGTCAATCATGCCAACCAGACCCAGGAAGCACAGGTCACATTCGATATCGGCAGGTTCATAGGATGCGGGGGCAGTCTTGTAGCGGCGGATACCGGATGCCAGAACGCGGAGTGCCTGATCGGCCAGACCCTTGTTGGCAGCAGCCAGTTCCGCACGAAGCTCGTCGGTCATGGGGATTTCCTTACCGTCCCTCAGAACGGTGGTGCACTTGCTGATAACAACGTCGGGGGCACCGGTGGTATGCTGAATGAAGCCGTCACCGTCCTTGTGAACGGTGGTCATCAGCTTACGCATGGAGTCGAAGGGGATTTCGCCCACTCTGGGGTACTTTGCTTCCAGATCGTACTTGGGAAGACCCAGCTTGAGTGCAAAGTTAACAACCGCAGTCTGAGTGGGGTCACCGGTGGATTCCGCCTGACCGGGAGCCAGCTTGGCGTCGGTGCAGAGACAGAAGGATTCGGCAACCTGCTTTTCGTCATCACCATAGGACTGAACCACGGTCATCTTGTTCTGGGTGA
>JAFQWY010000126.1 GCA_017407225.1 Clostridia bacterium
GTATCATCTGTAATGCACTGGCAATCCGCCGGTTCGGAATCGGTGTACTCAATCAAAACTGAAGGAGGATTTATGCTCTACGCAATTATCGAACACAAAAACAACACCCTCATCATGGAATTTCCGTGCAGGCGAATGACAATGGCGGAACACCTTGCTTCTGTCGGAATCCGTGCTCCCGCACATGATATCAAGTGTGTGGATGAAGAAAACATCCCCATCAAAGTTAAAATCTTCGGAGAAAGCGAGTTTGGAAAGAAGCTCGCTTCTGTTGTTTCTGAGGAAGACACGCTTTCCCTGGTCAACAGCTTCTGCGAAATGTATCAGAATATGCCTTATGCCAACAAGCAGGACATCATGGAAGCTGTAATTCAGGACAAGGTCGGTTCTCTCAAAGAATTCGGGCAGCTGATGATGCAGCGGAGAGAACAGGATGTCACGGAACACTACTACTGTCCGCTTACAGCGATGGTCTATCCCCGTAATGATTACGGGGATTTAGAAGATTATCCCGATGAATACGATGGCAACTATCTTGCTGTATATGAAGATAAAATCCGTGATCTGATCAAGAAAGAAGAATCCCGGGATTCGGAAAACCTCGCCGAATATTTCGACGGATCGAATTCCGCTGTGGCAAAGCTGAAGGAGATTCATTTCAGTACACAGAATGTGGGCGGTATCCTGTACGGCTGTATTCGCGTGGAACTGAATGAAGCTCTGACACCCGAAGAAGATACCGAAATCAAGGATTTTCTGACCGGTCAATGTGCGGACGGTCTTGGAGAGTCCCTTGAACAGCGTGAAATTCGTGTGGAAGACGGCGATATGTATGTGAGCTTCTGGCACGCCGGTGAGGACTATTTCATGTTGAACAGCGATGAATTCGACGAATACCTTCAGACACTGCATAACGGAATGTCGATGGAATGAAAGTATGAAAAAATTTATGTGAAGAAAGGAATCCATTATGTATAACATCAAAAATTTCATCGGGAACGACGATATCAAAGTCATTAACAAACTCGGTGCATTCACCGTCATCGAATACCAGCGGGATCTGAGCGTGATGCCGTCCGAATCGCTGATTGCCTACTACTGCAGCGCTATGAATGTCCGCAAACGTCAGGTCATCTGTGATCTTAGCCAGTCGGACATCATCCTGCAGGCGGGGGCAATGCAGTGGACCGTCGGCAATGTCAATGCCACCACCGGCGTGAAGGGTGTCGGTGATCTTTTCGGCAAAGCCATCCGTGGAAGTGTAACCGGTGAATCCGCCATCAAACCCGAATACACCGGCGACGGTACACTGGTTCTCGAACCAACCTATAAGCATATTCTCCTCGTCGATCTTGCAGATTGGAACGGTTCCATCGTACTGGATGACGGTCTGTTCCTTGCCTGTGATGCTACCTTGAAGCATAAGGCTGTGGCTCGTTCTAACATTTCTTCCGCTGTTGCCGGAAATGAGGGGCTGTTCAACCTCGGCATTGTCGGACGTGGAATTCTGTGTCTGGAATCACCCTGTCCGAAAGAGGAACTGGTGGAAATCACTCTCGACAACGATGTGCTGAAGGTAGACGGAAACATGGCGATTGCATGGAGCGGAAGCCTTGACTTCACGGTTGAACGCTCCGGCAAGAC
>JAFQWY010000127.1 GCA_017407225.1 Clostridia bacterium
AGAAAAGACGGCAAAGACGGATGTGTGTACCTTGTCATCAACAATTCGCTGACGGAGACAACAACTGTGGATGTGCCGAAGGAGGCGGAAGTATATGCGTTGGATGCCACCGAACTGCGTTCTGCTGTAATCCGACTGAACGGTTCGGAGATGACAGAGAAAATGACGGAAAATCTGCTGCCGGTGAAGCAGAAAGCCGGAGAGCTTGCCGTAACCCCCGGAAGCTGTGTGTTTATTGTAATCTGACAGAGAATCCCCACAGAACCATTGCGTGGAACTGTGGGAATTTTTGTATGCCGGATTTATCATTTTTCGTCCTGCTCCTGCCAGAACCGGCAAATCGCATCTTCGTATTTTTCTTTATCCACTATATAACTCATTGCGTGTTCGGCTCCCGGCACTACAAGCAGCCGTTTTTCGGCTGCACAGGCTTTGTAGTTTTCATAAGTCATCTCAATCGGAACAAAATGATCGTCACTACCGTGGATGAACAACACAGGAATTGTTGTATTTTTCAGAGCCTCCATGGTAGTGGTTTCTTTTGCTTTCATATGAATTCTTCTGCGGCACAGTACATCCGCAGCGGCACGGCGGATACCGTAAGAAAGATGCAGATTGTCTTCCACAACGTGCTTCCAGATAGCATACGGAGAGGTAAAGGCGCAGTCCGCCACAATACCTGCCACATTGTCCGGCAGCTCCAGTCCGGCCGTCATGAGGATTGTCGTTGCCCCCATGGAAACGCCGCCGAGATAGATCGGGTATACCTTGTCCGTTTTTTCGTTTACCCATTCGATCCAGTCACGGCAGTCATACCGTTCGGTCAGCCCGAATCCCATGTAGTCACCGCCGCTTTCTCCCTGTCCGCGCTGTTCGGCAAAAAGAATGCTGCATCCGCTGTCATGCCAGAAATCCGCAATGGTGCCGAAATCCAGTGACCAGGATGAACGCCAGCCGTGCATCGCCACTACGACCCGCTTGGGATTATTGCATGGCCACCAGTGCCCGACCAGCCGTGTCCCGTCCTGTGCCGTGATCTCCACCTTTTCGGGTACTTTCGCTTCCAACTGCTCAGAAGCATTTTTCAGCATGGCGACGAGTTCCCGGTTTGCCACATTCCCCATCATTTTTTCCTGATTTTTCACCAGACTTTTGGGTGCATTGCGATCCAATGCCACCCGCATCAGATAATCGGTGATCGAATGGGATACTGCCGCCGCTCCTGCAAGTCCCACAGCAGCAAGAGCTGATCCGGCAATGATTTTCTTTGTTTTGCTTTTCATAGGATGTATTGTTTCTCCTTGCTTAATTTCGAACGAAGTGATCGTTTGTTGTCAGTATTCCGCGGCGTTTTCCGATAACATATCAGGTATGCGGCTGCACAGATCGGCAGAGCTGCCATAACATCAATCACGGAATGCTGCTTCAGGAATACCGTGGACAGACAGATCAGAATCGTGACTCCAGTAAATCCTGCTTTCCACCGTATTTTCTGCAGTTTCGGTGCATTCCATCCGGCAGCCCAGATACCTATGGAACCGATCACATGAATGGACGGGCATACGTTGGTATTGGTATCAAACCGATAGAATTCCGCCATGAAGCGGGTAAGGAGGTTATC
>JAFQWY010000017.1 GCA_017407225.1 Clostridia bacterium
GAACACTTCAACCTCTGCCACAAATGCGGCAAGTGGGTGTGCGACGCCATGTACAACGCGGATGTGCTCCACTGCGCGGACTGCACGCCATGGGAAAACAAACCGAAATACTGCTCGAACTGCGGCACCAGGGTCGGGATCACCGATACTTTCTGCCGCAAGTGCGGAGCGAAATTGCAGTACAGGGAGGTAAAGGATGACGATTGAAGAATACAGGATGACGCGAAACGAAACAATCCGTCAGGCGAGCATGGAGCGTTACGGCTTCGGCCCCGGAATCATGCGGAACATCCGGGTCTGTCCGGAATGCGGCATGCCCTCCACGGCGGCGGATAAAAACTGCCGTACCTGCGGCGCGAGACTGCCGAGGGAAACGCTGTTTCAGCAGTACAAAAAGCGGCATCGGTTCTGTCCCCACTGTGATACGGTGGTGGCAAAGTCGGCGCAGTTCTGCCCGGAATGCGGCACAAGGATTCAGATGTTCAAGCCGCTGAAACTATTCTGGTAAGCAAATAACTATACATACAAACACACAAGGAGAACAAAAAGAAACGCAGATTGACAAAATTTACAAGCGGTCTGCTCAGTGCCGTGATGGTGCTGACCATGATCGCAGAGATTCTGCCGCAGATGGGGACACCTGTACAGGCGGCTCCGGAGGACTATCAGAAACAAGTGACGGTAGGAACCGTTGAGGAACTGAAAGCCGCTCTGGCATCCACGGAGGATTCCTATATTACTCTGTATCCGAAGTATGGGAACAGTCTTGAGGTGGACAACGATGATTTTCAGGAATATGATCTGTATGAAACTGGTTACTATATAAATCAATCCAACTACCTGGATGAGATTCATTGCCCTGATGGTAATACGCATTACATAAAGGTTGGTGCTCTCTGGCAATCTTGTTTATACTATGCATTCGCAGTCGAAGGCAATCATACGCTGAATCTGAACGGTTATTCCATTATTGCCGAAGGTGATTTCCAACATACCAGAGCAGATTATGTGCTGTTCTGGGTGAATCAGAATGATTCCGGAGACGAGGTAGTTTTCACCGTTGAAAACGAACCCGGAAAAAATGATGCTCCCTGGCCCCAGAACCCCGAAGGAAAAATTCTGCTCAACACAACCAATCCGGAGCATCTTCATGAAGGGCCGGAGAACGATAAACATTTTGATCTGAATGTAAGCACCTCCATATTTGCCGCAGGTCTGTTTGGCGTACCCGGCAAAGTAGTGATCAACAGCGGCTACTATGAAAGCGGAACATCCAGAAATGATCACCAGACATATGGTAGTATCGTTACTCTGTACGAGAATGCTGAACTGGTAGTCAACGGCGGTCAGTTGGTCGGCAGAGGAGATTTCTATGGGTGTGGCACTGTCCGTGTCGGTTATCGCAGCAAGGCTGTCTTCAACGGCGGTGAAATCTGGGGGATCGGCGGTGCATATGCTGTCGTGCCGGTGATTTATGATGGATTCGTTTATGATTTCAGGGACACTTTAGATGACTCAGTAAAAACTTATGAGCTTTTTGATTATGAGAACGACTGTCCCAATTCTATTTCTTACCCTCAATGGACATGCTGGGTTAAAGGTTATAGCTGCCACAAAGGCTCGGAAGAAGTTGTAGTCAACGGCGGCTCCTTCTGCTTCCAGAAAAAGTTCGGCAAGCTTGGCCAATTCTGTCCTACTTACATGGAAGACGATTGGAAGATCGATCTGGATACCGAAATTCTCCATGAGGATACCCAGAGCTTCCGTGTGATTCCCGCCATCGAAACCGGGGACATCGGTGTCAATACCGAATATAACGGCATAGGCACGGTAAACTTTGATACCGAAGCAAAGACAAGAACCCTTCTGTGGAATCCGAAGGCGATTCTGAATCTGTTCTATACGGATAAGGAATGCTTCTATCTCCCGGACTTCGCCATGAAGGAACTGTACGGTGTCGGCAATATCGGGGGAGACCCTGTAAGATACACAGTATCTTTCTGGGACAACACCAACGGCAGCGCCAATCTGAACGGAACACCGTGGTGTTCGGTAAACACCGATGACGGAAAATTCAGTTTCCATATCGATAATCTTAAAAATGAACTCAACATCTCAAAGGATCCGAGAAATGTCAAAGAATGGATCTGCATTGTCAGTGTAACCAACCAGTATGCCAACTACACAAATACGCTCAACAGTGAGGAGGGCTACTGGAGAAAGGTGGACGGCCAGAGCAACAAGCTCATCATCAAGATGACCGATCTGCCCACCCATCCGAATATGACCGATAATTTCTCGTTCGACTATGACCATTATGACGGCGGCGAATCCCTGATCGTGGATCCCCTGCCGGATATCAGCCAGATGGCGTCCGACGGTCGGTTTGACGATTTCGGTGTGAATGAGGGTCGTATCTGGGTTTCCGTGAACGGCTGCGACCACCAGCACGAACCTTATACCAAGATCACAGACCTGGAAGGGTCGGATGACGTTACCGCAGAAATCAAGGTGTACTGGGGTCTGGCGGACGCGGAAGGCAATTATGTGGAAGTGAAAAAATCGGAAACCATTCCGCTGCTGTATCCCACTGCGTCGACCCTGTTTACCAAAACCGGTGACTGGGTATATACGGCCAAGACCAGCGGTACCATCGGCACCAATGTAAACGCTGAACTTGTGGATGACTACAAGGCGGGCAAATGGTATGTCCGCAGAGGCGTGGACGAATACGGCGAGCCCGTATGGGAAGCGGTCAAGACCATGAGCAGTATCGATGACGGTTATACCGTTACCGGAACCGGTATGTACGCATACTCCCTGATCCGCAAGTCCGACAGCAGAGAATTCCTCAGCCATCCCATTACCGTAATCAGAAGCGATGCGGCACTTGCTTTCGGCAGTCTGACGGTTTCGGACTATTTCGATTCTTCCTATGATCTGAATAATGTGCATTCCGCAGTTCTGCAGTCCAATGAAGCATACATCAAGGTCAACCCCAATTCAGCACTGCAGGATATGGTAGATTCCGGGCTGGCAGTAATTAAGCTGAAGATGATTGAGTATCCGGCCGGTTACAAAGAATACGGCGACAGCTACGGAAAATTCTATTACAGCTATAGACTGCAGAAAGCAGATAACAACAAGGTGCTCTTTGAAAACTTTGCGGAAGATTCTGCGGCCTGGTTTATGCAGTTGGACGGCGGTATCCATACTTATGTAGCGTATGCAGAGGATAACAACGGTAATGTTCTTGCATCCTCCGAGCCGCTCAACGTAAACATCCTTGTCCCTTATGTCGATATGAAGCTGACCCATGCGAAGACGGGTACTCCGCTTAACGGTGAATGGTACCTTTCTCCCTATGAAAGCCTTACATTCAATATGGAATTCGGACCTGATGGAGCCAACTACCCTCCAGTGGAAGAGATTGAGTTCGTATACACTCTTTCCCGTAATGGTGAGTCACTGGATTTCTATAATGAATTCTGTAACTTCAACAGAAGTCTGCGGAGCTTTTACGCCAAAGAAGTCGGTACCTACAGAATTACGGTACGGGCTTACCATGATGGAGTTCAATTGGGTACACCTCTTAATCTTGTCGATATCTATGTCGGCGAAAACCGTTTTGAACTGACGACCAAGGAACCGACTGCCGGCGGCATAGCGACTGATGCGTATGCGGTTGTGTCTGACGGTGCGGAGTATACCAGTGAGATTGATTGGCTGACCGGTACGGAGTACAGACAATCTCCGATAAACCCCGATTTAGGTTTCTATAGATTTATTACTAACGAAAAAATCACCGGACAGATTACCCTGACTCCCAATGACACCTATCGGGAAACCGCACTGAACAGTATGGATCCTGCAGATGTGAAGGTTGTCATTGACGGCGAGTTATACACCGGCGAAGATCTGGGCGGCTGGTTCACCGGTACCAAAGAAGACTGGGCCTTTGTATTCGAATGGGACTTCGGCTACTGCATGGCAGCAGGAAGCACCGAACTGGATAATGCGGCGTTCACGTTCAATAAGCCCTATGTTGGTGATGCGATCGACCCGGATCTGCCGGGTGAAGATGCGTTCGAGGGATTTACGATCACCGAAATCAAAGTTCTGGAAGTCACCGAAGGCGATTGGGACAAAGATCCGGATAACGATGAAGGGTTTACACGCGGGCCGACTAACAAGTTCCAAGCCGGCACAACCTACCGTGTGAAGTTTACTCTGGAATCGAAGGGTGACGAAGGTTTCTGCTTTGCACCGGATATGACCGTCACCATAAACGGCAGTGAAGCAATCAAGAAAAACAACGGCGAAGGCTTCTACAAAGTTTACGCATACTACTACTTTGAACCGGAAATCGATCCCGACAGAAAAGCTCCCATGAGCGGATTCAAGGCACCCGCCATCTCTGCTCCCGTAACCGGCAAAACACCGATGAAGGCAAGCTCGCTTTCCCTCAAGGGTGTTGTAGGCGAACTGGAAACCACCGATCTCTACATCGCCGGTATGACATGGTATATTGACGCCAACAATAACGGCATGCTGGACGAAGGCGAAGGCACCGCAGCGGACTTCAATGAAGACGGTACCTTCAAGGCAAACACGGTTTACCGCGTACAGATGGCAATCGCACTGTCCAATGACGCAGACGAAGACGGGGAAGACGACACCACCGGCTTCTATCTGCCGCAGAACACCGCGGATATCCCCGATTTCCCCGTTGCTCTGGCGGACGGTACAACCGATACGATGGACAAGGAATATGAAGATGCTATGCTGGTTTACACCTACACCTTCCCGGCAACCCGTGAGACTGCAGGAGTAACCATCAGCGGTAAGGTAACAAGCTTCGGCACCGGCACCACCACTGTGGAACTGCTGGATGAAAACGGCAATGATGCGGGCTTCACTCCCTGCACCGGCACCGAAACCGAATTCACCTACACCTTCACCAACGTA